>JAUZPS010000208.1 GCA_030705945.1 Bacillota bacterium | reverse complement strand
ATTAAGAAGTTTTCAATGCCTGTAGTTTTAGAAGGAACTGAAATTGTTCAGTCAAAACTTAATGATGATTCAATTTTATTTGGATCACTTGCATTAATAAACGGGAAGATGAACTAAATCTAGCTTATCTTAATAGCTCTTTTAATTTAGATAAGTTGCGAAAAAGATTATACATTAAAAATGCAGTTAATACGTCTGCATTTTACTACCACAAAATATTTTTGTAAGTTATAAGATGACCTCTATGCCATAAAAAGCGATGAGGTCATTTATTTTTTTACCACAATTATTATTCTAGAATTTCGCAGCGCGAATTGGGGAGATATTACAATTAATATAATTTCTTGTTAAGTTTATACTTTTTTAATACTTTTTCATTTTCTTTTAATTCTTCTTTAATTACAGTTTAATTTCTGGTTGATAATATTAGGATGTAGCAACAAAATAAAATTTTAAGGAGGAAGTAAGTAATGAATAAGAATTTATTAAAAGCAGGAATTGGATTAATTGTTGGGGGATCGTTATTGATTACCTCAACAGTTTTAAGTATGGCGGGTGGTCCTAGCGGTTACGAAGCTCTCAAGTCAGCAGTTAAAAACTCAAAAACAATTGAAAACGCGACCCTCAATGTGTCAGGTTCAGTTGCTGATAATGATAAGGAATTAATAAAAGTTAAGTCAACTTTCAAGGCAGATGAAAAACAACACTCATACAGCGGCGTAATTTCGTTAAAATCAGACAAGTCCAATAAAGCCTATACTTTATTTGGAAATGAAGAACAGATGATATTTAAGGATGATGCTTCCCAGGTTTACAATAAGGTTGAATGCAATATGGAAGCAAAGGGAAAGAGATTTCATAAAAGAATCAATTCTTATGAACAAAAACAGAATCCTCAAGTGGAAAAGATAGGTGAGAAAATTCTTGATACATTAGTTGGAGACCTTAAGAAGAAGGTTGAACTAAAAAATCTTGATAACGGAGAAAAGAAAATCAGCATCGCCCTAGATAAAAATGAAATACCTTCATTGGTTAATCTGATGTTATCAGTAAAAGGTCAAAATGAATGTGACAAAGCAGATAAAATGCATGAAATACTAGGCATAAATATTGAAGATTATAAGGCTCCTGAGCTCGTCAGCGATATAAAAGCAGAGAAAGTAGACGCGCAAATTGTAATTGATAAAAACAATATTATAAAAGAACTGGACGCAGAATTTGATATTACCGGAAATGATGCGGAAAATAAGGCGCATAACCAGGATCTGAAGGTCAAAATCGATGTTTCCGATATTAATTCAACTAAAGTTGATTCTATAAAATTAGATGGTAAAAATGTTAAGACTATTACTCGTGAAGATATGGAATAGTTTGGAGATAAAATATTAATCTTAGCTTTTATAAGGGCGTTTCAAAAACTTGATATAATGGGTTTTCGTCATATAAACTTGAACAAGGAATTTTTTGAAACGCCCTAACATAATTCATTGTTAATATAAGGAGATAGTCATGGAAAAAGTCTTAAAAGTTCAGAATCTTAAAAAAATTTATAAAAACGGCAGAGGCATTTCGGATATAAACTTATGCATAGATCAGGGGGAAGTGCTTGGACTTCTTGGCCCAAACGGTTCTGGAAAAACTACGATAATGAAATCGGTTACAGGTCTAGTCCGAATTGATAATGGAGTTATTGAAGTATGTGGAATTAATCTAAGTGATAACTTTGAAGAAGCCATCAGAAATATCGGGTGTCTCATTGAAAACCCTTCTGTTATAGGAAATATGACTTGTTATGAAAACCTGAAACTCATATCAAGGTTTTATAAAAATATAAGCCCGGAGAGAATAGATACAGTACTTAAAATGACTGGTCTAACAAAATATAAAGATGATAAGGTTAAAAATTTTTCCCTTGGTATGAAACAGCGGCTTGCTATTTCAATGGCAATATACCAGAATCCTAAGCTGGTAATCTTGGATGAACCTGCAAACGGTCTTGACATAGAGGCAGCTAAAGAACTAAGAAGGATCATATCGGATTTGGCAAGTGAATTCATGATAAGCTTTTTAATATCGAGCCATCAGATCCATGAAATTGAGATGTTGTGCAATAGGGTCATGATAATAAGAGAAGGTAAAATACTTGATGACTGTGATATTAAAAGCGTTAAGGAAAAGGGCATTGTCCTTGAAGATTACTTTATAGAAAGAATTAACTCTTAAGGCTTGAAGTTTTTAATGAAACAAATTTTGCGAATTGGCGCTAAGGGCGTTTCAAAAAATTCCTTGTTCAAGTTTTGTATGATGAAAGTTCATTATATCAAGTTTTTGAAACGACCAGTTATTTTTCTGATACTGCCTAAATTAAAAATAATTAATGGAGATGATAAAATGAATACGATGTTGATAAGCGCAATAAATGAAACAAATAAAATTATATCAAAGAAGAAGTTTATTATACTTTTTTCATTATCAATACTGATTACAGTCGCAGCAGCAATAATAAATATGGTTACAGGAAGAACCTTTGGCGTTTCTCTCTTAAACAACTCCACTCTCCCTGTCACAGTTCTGAATTTTATGTCATCAATAATTCTGCCGCTATTTATTATTATGCTGACAACTGATTTGTTTTCAGGAGAATTTTCAGATAATTCTATTATAATGTCACTGGTAAGACCTATTTCGCGTTTCAAAATATATATTTCAAAGATTATTTCAATAGGCATATGCGCGTTGATATTTCTATTGGGAACATTCATTATTTCATTTATTGCAAGCCTGTTTGGCGGTAATTTCAGTGATATTGTATCAAGACTGCCAATTAACTTTGTTTCATACATTTGCGCTGCCGTTCCTATGCTCTTGATTGCAATAATATCCGCTTTTGTATCGCAATTTTCAAAAAGCGGCGCCTTGACAATCGTAATAATGATTCTGGCATCAGTGTTAATGTCATCTGTATCCATATTTATTCCACAACTCGTTCCGTTTGTTCCAAGCGCTTATCTGGATTGGTATAAGAATTTTTACAGTGGAGTGGAGTTTACCCATATTTTAAATGAATTTTTATATATACTCGCATATGGTATAATATTTATGTCCGCAGGATCATATCTGTTTCAACAAAGAGATATTTAAAGATAATAAGCGGTACGAAAAATTCCTTGTTCAAGCTTTGTATGATGAAAAACGATTATATCAAGTTTTCAAGCGACAAGTATACGAGTTTTTGATACTGCCAAAATTTAAAATTCAGCATTCAAAAAATAATCGGACTTCCCAGGAGGGGTTTTCAGATGTCTATAAGGGTTAAATTACTGTTATCTAATATATTGATGATAGTAATTCCATTAATTTCAGCATTTATACTTGCTATAGTCTTAATCGGGGTTAATATGGAAAAGACTGACTGGAAAAACCATAAATCCGGCGAAGAATATGACAAAAGCGCCCAGGACACATTTAAAGAATTTATAAGGATATCAAATGATACCTTGAATAATCCGGATAAATTAAAGGATATAGCATACCTGAAAGATATAGACAATAAATTAAAAAACCTCAATTCTGGAGTAGGTCTTGTAATAAGTAATAACATTTACTATCTGACGGATAAAGTAGATAGAACAAAGTTTGAGCAATGCTTAATTAAAATAAATAGCAAGGGAAATAGGAATGATAGAAATGGTTTTTCCTATAATGACGATATACAGTATTTTAACCATGATTTTAAACTTTCTGATGGTAAACCAGGCGCGCTTTATATTTTCTTTGACATGAGTCCAATAAGGAAATTTATTAAAAATTTTGTATCCAGCTTTACATTGTGTTTTATTATAATAATCGTAATAACAAACGGGGTATTGACATTAATTGTGTCACAAGGCATAATAAAGCCGCTAAAAAAATTGAAGTACGGCGCTGAACAGATAAGAAACGGTAACCTGGCGTTTGAAATTAATCAAAAATCAAGAGATGAAGTAGGTGAAGTTTGCCGGGCCTTTGAGGAGATGCGGTATAGACTTAAAGAAGCGCTTGAACAGCAGTTGAAGTATGATGAGGAACGGAATGAATTTATCGCCAGTATTACTCATGACTTAAAGACGCCATTAACTTCAATTAAAGGTCACATTGAAGGGATAAAGGACGGCGTCGCGGATACTCAGGAGAAAAATGAAAAATATATTGATATAATATACAAAAAAGTAGAAGATTTAGACACTCTTATAAATGACTTAACATTTTTCTCTAACCAGACTCTAAAGAAAGTGCCGTTTAATTTTTCTAAAGTTAATTTAAAAATTTTTATTGAAGATATCGTTGATGAATATCAAATTGAACTTGAGAAATTAGGAATAGAAATTTCATATAATTATAACATGGATCCCAAAACTATTGTTAAAGCAGATGTAGAGAAATTTAAACGTGTAATCGCAAACATTTTCGGCAATTCGATAAAATATATGGATAAGGAAAAAGGTCAAATTAATATAGATATAGAAGACAGAGGACAGAAGGTTCTAATTGGTATACATGATAATGGCGAAGGCATCAAACAAGAGTCTGTCCCTATCATTTTTAATAGATTTTACAGGGCGGATCCTTCAAGAAATACTTCAAAGGGAGGTTCAGGTCTGGGGCTTGCAATAGCAAAACAAATTATCGATGAGCATGGTGGAAAGATTTGGGCTGAAAGTTCCCTTGGGGAAGGAACCAGTATATACTTTGAGTTGGAGAAAATAGGTGGATATGATGAAAAAAAGAGTTTTGATAATTGAAGACGAATCTACAATAGCAGAACTGCAGCGTGATTATTTAATAATTAACGATTTTGATGTTCAGATTGAAAAAACAGGAGATAGTGGTCTTGCAAGAGCTAAAAATGAGAACTTCGAGCTCATAATACTAGACTTAATGCTTCCGAATATAGACGGCTTTGAAATATGCAGGAAGATCCGGGAGGTTAAGGATATTCCGGTGCTGATGGTTTCAGCTAGAAAAGAAGACATCGATAAAATAAGAGGTCTTGGATTAGGGGCGGACGATTATATAACAAAACCTTTTAGTCCAAGTGAGCTAGTTGCTAGAGTTAAGGCTCATATTTCAAGATATGAACGATTAATCGGAAGCAAAGAGAAGAAAAATGAAACTGTTAGTATAAGAAACTTGCTTATCGATAAAGATTCACGAAGGGTATGGATGGAAAACAGCGAGCTGTTTTTTACCGGCAAAGAGTTTGACATGCTTTTATTTTTAGCAGAAAACCCGAATAGGGTTTTTTCGCGTGAAGAATTATTTGATAAAATCTGGGGTATGGATGCATACGGAGATATTTCAACAGTTACTGTTCATATAAAGAAAGTAAGGGAAAAGATAGAAATAGACACCTCTAAACCTCAATATATTGAGACAATATGGGGGATCGGATACAGGTTTAAGGTATAGAATACAAAAAAATACAATAATCATTTTTCTTTATTAATATTATCGATTGCGCTATAATATATGTTGCCAATTTATAAAATTGAAGCTATATATTTTGCATATTTTGCAATAAACATTTTACATTTTTTATATTGCAAAATATGAATATATATAAAAAGCAATTAATCTTTTACATTTGCCTATCGCAAAATAACGTTAAAGCGTTCGTTATTTTGCTCCGTCAAATGTAAGATTAATAGTGCTTTTTATATAGGAAACAAATTTTTGGAGAATAAATATGCCGGAAGATATTAAAATAGGAATTTCAGGAGGAACATTCGACCCGATTCATTATGGACATCTGATAATTGCAGAAAATATCAGAAATAGTTTCAAATTGGATAAGGTTATTTTTGTTCCTGCAGGATTGCCTCCTCACAAGAAACATTTGAAGGTTACTTCTTCGTTAGACAGATTAAATATGGTTAAAAAGGCTGTAAGCTCAAACTCTTATTTTGAGGTTTCAAGTGTTGAAGTTGAAAGGGAAGGTTATACTTATACAATTGATACATTAAAACATTTCAGAAAAACATATGGAGAAGCTGCCAAGCTGTTTTTTATAACTGGCGCCGATGTGATTAAGGAGTTGCATTTATGGAAAGATTACTCCGAGATATTATCAATGTGCAGCTTTGTTACTGCTCTAAGACCTGAGTATAATGACGATGAGTTTTATAAAGCCATTGAACACTACAGATCAAACTTTAATGCAAATATTTATATTGCTGATGCTCCGATGGTTCAGATTTCATCCACTGATATCAGAAATAGAATAGCCGAAAACCGGAGTATTAAGTATTTATTGCCAGAGTGTGTTGAAGAATATATTTTTAAAAATAATCTTTATAAGTAGAGTAAATGATTAAGGTAGTATTGCGATCACTTTGGTATCTATAAAGTGGAAGGATTAGCATAAATGAAAATTGATGAAATTAAGAATAAGCTCAAAGCTTCTCTGTCCGAAAAGAGATTTAAGCATTTGGTCGGTGTAATGGATACAGCAGTTGAGTTAGCTCAAAGTTATGGACAAGATGTAGATAAGGCAGCTATCGCAGGTTTACTTCATGATTGCGCCCGGGAAATAAAAGGTGATGAATTAATTAAAACATGTTCAAAATATGGTATTGAAATTGACGCCTTTTATAAAAAGCAGCCAATGCTGTTGCACGGCCCAATAGGTGTTGAGGTAGCCAGAGAGGTATATCAGATTGAAGACTTAATTGTATTAAATTCAATTAAATATCATACAACTGGACGAGCAAATATGGACATGCTTGAAAAAATAATATTTTTAGCGGACTATATTGAGCCTGGCAGAAAGTTTAAAGGAGTAGAAGAGGCAAGGAAGATGGCTTTTATCGATATTGATAGAACTATGCTTTTGGCGCTTGATAAGACAATAAGCCATATCATCGAAAAAGAGAATCTGATCCATATTGATACCATATATGCTAGAAATTATATTCTATATAAGTTGCAATAAACATTTTACATCCATTTTTTATATTGCAACTTATATAGGTATCTATAAAACATAATTTTATTTAGGGAGACAATTTGGTTATGTCAAAAACAAATAAAAAACATATTTTAGACTATTTCGATCATGTTTTTATTCTTATCGGATCAATACTGCTTATAGTAATTGCCCTTGTAGTGGCTGTGAACTTTTCTAAGGATTCAAGGATATTTGCTAAGCAAAACCCTGAACCAAAGAGTACGGTAGCTATAACTAAAAACAGCCCTAAACCAACTGAGAAAGAAGAGAATAATAAATATCAGGAACCTTCAGACAGATCGACAAGTAAGGATAATGAAGCTACAAGTGGAAAGTCCAATGTAGATAAGGACTCAAAGGTTGAAAAGAACTCCGGTAAGATAAAAGTTGAGATAATAAACAGTTCAGGTAAAAAAGGTCTAGGATCAACCTTAGGTAATACTATGAAAAACAGCGGATTAGAGGTCGTAGCTGTAAAATCGGGAGCAATAACCAGTAAAACCAAAATTATAAACAGAAATAATAATGATTTTGCGTTAGATGTCAAAAAGCTAGTTAAAATGGGCAGTATATCTAAGGAGACTATTAAAAACTCTAAGGTTGATGTAACTGTAATTCTTGGGAGCGATTATTTACCATAACTATATAAAAAGCACTATTAATCTTACATTTGACGGAGCAAAATAACGAACGCTTTAACGTTATTTTGTGATAGGCAAATGTAAAAGATTAATTGCTTTTTATATATATTAAAATCATTATTAATTCTGCGTTTAGCAGAGCAAAATAACGAACTTTTTTACGGTATTTTGCGATACTACCTAAATGTAAAAGATTAATTGATTATTGCTTTTTTTAAAATTAAAAGATTAATCACTTTTAATTTGCAAAATAATT
>JAUZPS010000207.1 GCA_030705945.1 Bacillota bacterium | reverse complement strand
TCCCACAAATCTGTTTTCCGGGGATTGAGAAGGAATGACTTGAAGTATGCCTTTGCAATCTTCCGTAAGATAACTCTCATAAAATAATGCTACATCCTTTAAAAACGGGTAAGCCCTTTTCCTCAAAAACTCAATGTCCTGTCCATACTCATAATGCCACCACATATGTTGCGCAAGCCATGCCCCTGCGCCTGTCCAAACAGACCAACCGTATGCTTCAGGAGTAACTCTGCCCCACGCGTCAGCGCTTAAAGGAAAACATGCGCCTTCGCAACCATAAAGATCGCGAGCAGCTTTTTTAGCAAAGGGAACCAAACTCTCCATATAAGTAAAAAGCGCTTCGGTGGCGTCAGGAAGATTAGCCGGTTCTGCTATCCAGTAATTCATCTGTAAATTGATATCAAGGTGATAGTCGCACTCCCATGGAGGGTTTATGTTTTCATTCCACTTCCCCTGAAGGTTTGCAGGAAGGTCTCCTTTATAAGAAGAAGCGCATAGCAGGTATCTGCCATAATTAAAATATAACAGAGGAAGTCCAGGGTCGTTACCAACATCGTATTCCAGTAATCTTTGGTCGGTGGGAACACATTTTTGGGCAAAAGGCAATTCCATTCGGAGCTTGCCATAATATCTGGCATGTTCTTTAATATGCGCATCCAGTATCTTTTTCCATTCCAATTCCGGTTTTATGTATCTTAAGTGTTCATTTTCAGGAATATAATCCATTCCTTTATCTTGATTCAAGGCGCAAAATGTATTTAAATCTCTTCTAACCTTATCACCCTTTGCCGAAGTTCCTATATCTACGAATACAAGAATTTCTTCTGCGTCTGCTACCTCCAACCGGCAGCCCTTTTCAGTCCATATCTTGCCGCCTCTGGCTTTAATGGAAGCCTCTACGCAAAATTCCATTCCCTCCTGGAAAACACCCTTCATTTTGATTGTTGGAGCTTCGGCGGCAAAGGAAATGGCGCATTCGGGATCCTCAACTCTTTGCAGCCAGAAACTTCCGCCAATTCTGCCGTTTTCCGAAGATATCTTAATGATGATCATATCATATATCAAATGCGCAATGATTTCATAATTGATTCTGACATCATCAATTTCATAACTAACCCTGGCGACAGCTTCATCAAGATTCAGTTCACGATAATAATTACTAGCCTCACCGTTGAATAGCTTGACTTTTCCCTTGTAAAGCTTGAAGCAAAAATCTCCTGCCGGCTGGTAAGAATCGATTCTGCAGGGCTTACCGCTTACACCCCCGTTTCCTCCCCAAGCCTCATTTGCAAGTAAAGTCCCCTCCTCAAATTTTCCTGAAAACAGGAGGTCTCTTACCTTCTTGAGATAATCCGAACGGTCCTCAGTATACCGATCCCAATATTTCCGACGCCACAGCCATTCATGGTTTAATGATATCCTTTCTCCATGCGGATTTCCCACAACCATAGCAGCCAGCCTGCCATTTCCGATTGGCAACCCCTCAACCCATTTCGTTGCAGGCTTTTGGTACCAAAGTTTGTTTTCCATGTTTTTCTCACTTCCAAATACAATTGCTATATTTCATTATCGACAATCCTCTCAAGGATTGCCGCATCCTTTGCGCCCAATGTCATCCGTCCTGTCTTATCAATATTTGCAAGAAGGTCCTTGAAATTCAAATCCTTTAAGTTTATGTCAACAGGATAATCGTTATGATTGAGTATAAATGTAAACTCACTTTCATTTTTAAACCGCTGTGTAATTTCAACTCCTGGAGCTGTCTCAAACAGCCCTTCAATGCCTTTTTCGCTGCAGATCTGCCTGATAAAGCCCTTTATAAAACGCTCTTCGGGATCTGAAGCGATATAATACGCTTTGCCGCGTCCATACTCATTTACTGTCAAAGCCGGCATTCCCGCGTAAAAGTCCTTTCCATAGCTTGCCAGGGCTTTAGCGTCCTCAAGGTGAAGCAGATCGCAAAGCATCCCGCATTCATAGCTTCCTTCAAGACTACCGTATGGCTGATCCATAACTATGCTGTTTTTCATATTGGGAAAAAGAGCGTCTATTTCCTCAACCCATATGCCCAAAAGATTTCTAAGCTCACCAGGGTATCCTCCAAGGGTCACCAGATCATTCCCGTCAACAATACCGCTGAAGAAAGTAGTAACAAATGTCCCGCCTTTTTTCACGAACTTTTCAAGATTACCTGCAACCATGGGCTTAACCATATATAAAAGCGGCGCAAAAACAATATTATATTTTGCCATGTCCGCATCAGCCCTTACAAAGTCGACGCTAATATTCATATCATGTAAAGCCATGTAATACTTCTCTACCTGTTTTATGTAATTCAACTCTATGGTAGGCCCGCTTGAAAACTCAACCGCCCACCAGTTGTCCCAATCAAATATAATAGCTACCCTTGCGTGAATTCTTGAATCTATAATCCTGTCTCCCAGTATCTTCAGTTCCTCGCCCAAAGCCGCGCATTCCTTAAACACTCTTGTATTTTCATGTCCCGCATGCGCTATAACCGCGCCATGAAATTTTTCGCACGCCCCTATGGAACGGCGAAGTTGAAAAAACATAACGGTGTCGGCTCCATGAGCTACGGCCTGGTAGCTTAAAAGCCTCATGACGCCAGGTCTTTTCAGGCTGTTGTACGGAGCCCAATTCTGCTGGCTCGGAGTTTGTTCCATCAGCATAAAAGGCTGGCCGTCCTTAAGGCCTCGCATCAAGTCATGCTTCATTGCCGTGGCGCCTGGCAGTTCAGTAAGAGAAGGATAATTATCCCATGAAACTACATCCATATGCTCTGCCCATTTAAAGTAATCCAAGGGTTTGAACGCCCCCATAAGGTTTGTGGTAATCGGTATGTGGTCGCAAATCTCTCTTATTGCATTATACTCATTTAGATAACAGCTCAATATGGAATCGGACATAAACCTGTTGTAATCAATAGATATTCCTTGAAAACATGTTCTCATCCTTTCCCCATCTTTCCACATTTCACTTATGCCCGATGGGATCACAATTTCATCCCAATCATATACAGTATGACCCCAAAAACTCATATTCCACCTTCTATTGAGCTCATCAATGGTCCCATACCTCTTTCTCAGCCATTCCCTGAATTTTGAAGCGCAGGTGTCGCAGTAGCAGTAATTTCCATATTCATTCCCTATATGCCATACCTTTAAGGCGGGATGGTCTTTATACCTCTTAGCAAGGTTTCTTGCAAGGTTTGTCGACAATTCATGGTATTTAGCGTTGTTGGGACAAAAATTAACCCTGCCGCCGTGCTTGCGCTGTCTTCCGTCAAAGTCTACAGGAAGCATATCCGGGTATTTTCTGGACATCCATGCAGGCTGCGCGGCTGTTGAGGTAGCAAGACAGACATTGATGCTGTATCTATGTAAGAGTTCAAGAATTTTATCGAGCCACAGGAAGTCATATGTATCTTCTGAAGGCTGGAGCTTAGCCCAACTAAAGACAGGCAGTGTAACAATGTTTATACCGGCTTTTTTAAAAAGGCTCATATCCTCCCGCCATATATCCTCAGTCCATTGATCGGGGTTGTAATCACCGCCATAATAGATAAAAGGAAGCTTTAAACTCATTCTACCGCATCTCCTCTGCTTTCGATAACCTTTTTGTACCATATTCCGGAGTCCTTGATTGTTCTTTTCTGGGTGGCATAATCCACATGAACAAGTCCAAAACGATGATTATAGCCCTCAGACCATTCAAAATTATCCATTAAGGACCAATGGAAGTAGCCTTTTACGTCAACCCCATCATTAATGGCTCTTTTCAGTTCTTTAATATATCTGTTTATAAAATCAATCCTCTGATAGTCATGAACCTTGTTGTCAAGGCAGATCCAATCAAGGCCCGCCATTCCGTTTTCGGCGACAATGATGGGAATTTTGTATCTTTCATAGCAAAACCTTGGACCCCAATAGATAACTTCAGGCGTAACGGTCCATGTATTAGCAGTTTGCGGAAAGCCGCATCTTGGCGGAATTTCAACATTACATCCGTTCTTATCTCTTCCGACTTCGCCGCCGTTATAGATATTCAAACCCAAGAAGTCCAGCGGCTTTGAAATAATTTTCATATCCTCCTGCTTAATTTTGGGCATATACTTTCCTAATAACTCAATACCATCCTCAGGGTAACTTCCCAGCAGTATGGGATCCATCCACCATGTATTTGCCCATATACCATTGCATTTCATATCGAACATGTACTCCCTTGCGGCATTGATGTCCTCTGCCGCCCCGGACGAAGGATACTTAATTGTGGTACCCATTGCAAAGCCAATATTTGCAGGCTGTTTTGAGTAACTTCTTATCGTCTCCACACTTTTGCCGTGGGCTAAAAGCGTATTATGGGTAATCGCCAGTCTTTCATAAGTATCAAGCTCTAATCCGGGAGCATGCATCCCTAACTCATAACCCAAATTTACGAAGGTCATGGGTTCATTGAGTGTAAACCAGTCTTTTACCCTGTCGGATAACCGTTCTACCACAACTTTTGTATATTCTGAAAACCAGTCGGGACTTTCAGGATTGAGCCACCCGCCTTTTTTGTGGAGTTCATAAGGGTAATCCCAGTGAAATAATGTTGCATAGGGCTTTATATTGTATTTTAACAGTTCATCTACAAGCCTGTCATAAAAGTCCAATCCTTTGTTATTGATGGTCCCGGTTCCATCGGGTAGAACGCGAGGCCAGGATATTGAGAACCTGTATGCCTCAAGCCCCATTTCACGCATCATCAAACAATCTTCGGCAAATCTTCCGTAGTGGTCGCAGGCTACATCCCCTGTGTGATTTCCCTTGACAGCTCCCTGTCTTTTACAAAACATATCCCATACGGATAAGCCTTTTTGGTCTTCATAAGCCGCTCCTTCAATCTGATAGGAAGCCGCTGCTGCTCCAAAGACAAATTCTTTCGGAAACAACATGTTCATCCCCCTCACTATATAAAAATCATTATTATATAACTCAAGATATATGTTTCGTGATTCTATATAAAAAGCACTATTAATCTTACATTTGACGGAGCAAAATAACGAACGCTTTAACGTTATTTTGCTCCGTCAAATGTAAAAGATTAATTGCTTTTTATATAAAAGTTAATGTGAAATCTTTTTCGTAACTTATATACCTAATTGATTTTTAGTCATTATAAGTTATCTCAAAGCTGCTCATGTCTTTAATAGGTGAAACAATTACACCCTTTTCATCGTTTATAGCTTTGTAGCATTCGCTTGATTTCACGTTTTTGATTCCTCTTAATAATATATGACAAGGTTTGCCTATTCCGGCTTTAATCACTGTTAATTTGTCGCCATGTCGTTTTATGGTCACTTCCAGTTCTTCCTGTCCAACGGTATTATACACAACAGCCGAAGTTTCGCCTCCATCCTGCAGTTCAAACACATGGAGAGTAACACCGTCAGCAAAATCATAATCAGGTCTTGAGTCTATGCTTCCGACGGCTATGATACTGTTTGGTCTCACAAGCAAAGGGATGCTGATATAGCTATGATCTTCATTTATCCACCGTCCACCCTCACATTTTTCACCGGTAATAAAATTCGTCCAGATACCCTTTGGAAGGTAGTAGGTAACATTACCGTCTTCTCTGAAAATCGGCGCAACCAGTAAGGAATCGCCCAGCATATACTGCCTGTCAAGATAATCACAAGTCGGATCATCCATAAATTCCGTTACCATTGCCCTCATCACAGGTATGCCGCTTTTTGCCGCAATGCATGCTGCGCCAAATAAATACGGCATGATGGAACATTTTAATTTTGTAAAAAAGCGAAGAACATCCACCGCTTCTTCATCAAACAACCATGGAACCCTGTACGACCCATTCCCATGAAGCCGGCTGTGGGAAGACAGCAATCCGAAAGCTGTCCAACGTTTATAAACATCCGGAGTCGCTGTTTGTTCAAACCCGCTTATATCATGGCTCCAGAATCCGAAGCCTGACATGCATAAAGACAGACCTCCCCTGAGACTTTCAGCCATGGACTCATAATTTGCCGTACAATCACCTCCCCAGTGAACGGGAAATTTTTGTCCTCCGACAGTAGCGGACCGCGCAAAGACCATCGCCTTTGAATTCCCGAGTTTTTCATTCAATACCTCAAATACGACCCTGTTATACAGATATGTATAGTAGTTATGCATTTTTACCGGATCAGAACCATCGAAATAAACGCCATCAATGGGAATCCTTTCGCCAAAATCAGTTTTAAAGCAGTCCACTCCCATATCGATAAGTCTAGCTAGCTTATCGGCAAACCATATACAGGCATCCGGATTTGTGAAATCAACTATGCCCATCCCAGGCTGCCATGCGTCACATTGCCAGACATCACCATTTTTATTTTTTAAAAGATACCCATTTTTCATTCCTTCATCAAACATACTTGAACGCTGCGCAATATAAGGATTAATCCATACGCATATTTTGAGACCTTTGTTTTTAAGGCGTTTAAGCATATTTTCCGGGTCCGGAAATACCCTTTCATCCCATTCAAAGTTACACCAGCTGTAATCTTTCATCCAGAAGCAGTCAAAATGGAAAACATGCAGGGGTAAATCCCTCTTGGCCATACCGTCGATAAATTCTGTAACGGTGTTTTCATCATAGTTCGTGGTAAATGAAGTAGTCAACCAAAGTCCAAAAGACCAGGCAGGCGGCAAAGCCGGCTTTCCTGTAAGGGTAGTATACCTTTCAAGCACAGCCTTTATGGTAGGTCCGTTAATAATATAATACTCAAGGTACTCCCCAGGCGCGCTGAATTGAACCCTTGACACTTTTTCCGAAGCTACTTCAAAGGATACGCATCCGGGGTCATTCACAAATACACCGTAACCTTTGTTTGTTACATAAAAAGGTATATTCTTATATGCCAATTCACTGCTAGTACCTCCATCAGCATTCCAGATGTCCACTACCTGGCCGTTTTTTACAAATGGCGTAAACCGCTCGCCAAGTCCGTAAACGCATTCACCCACTCCTAAAGAAAGCTGTTCCTTCATGAATGCGCCGTTTTCCCCGGCCAAGACATAACCCATATTTTTCCATCCGCTGTTTGTTAGGGGTCTGTCATTATCACAAAAATCTATTCTCCAATTATCTCTCTTGCCAATCTTTACATTGAGATTTCCACTTTTTAAGAGAGCATAGTCTTGATTATTTTCTATCTTCACTTTGATATTTTCGTCCTTTTGAACGTCAAAACGCGGCCCCCTATCTGCCTTACCCTTATAATGATATACCTGAACGCATATAACATCGGGCATAGGCGAGGAAAACCTAACCGTCAAAAGTGGCCCCATCAACGTTTGTCCTCTATCCTGAACATTTAAATGCGGCGCGTAAACCGTGATAGAATCCTTATCAGTTTCCATATCATAAACCTTTGCCGCGTTATATATATTGATTCCTTCTCTGTTCAACCAAAAACCGTCAGTAAATTTCACGTCTTTATCCTCCCATCGTCATCTAGGTAGTATCAAAAAAACTTAGCAACTATATAAAAAGCACTATTAATCTTACATTTGACGGAGCAAAATAACGAACGCTTTAACGTTATTTTGTGATAGGCAAATGTAAAAGATTAATTGCTTTTTATTTAGTCGTTTCAAAAACTTGATATCATGGGCTTTCATCATATAAACTTGAACAAGTAATTTTTTGAAACGACCTTATATGTTTTGTCATAAACATTTTCATATACTTTTGAAATCATGAAACATACAACTTGATTTTCTAAATCGCGCAAATTCCATATTATTTTGCAAATGAAGATGCTTTAACTTCATTTGCCCATGTAAAATCTTTTTCACGATTCATATAGCCTTATAATAAAGATTATAATTTTAAAAATCC
>JAUZPS010000206.1 GCA_030705945.1 Bacillota bacterium | reverse complement strand
GCCAAAGCAAATATGCCCCAGACCTATTTCTGTGTCAAGCATTGCAAAACGTGAAACACCATGGTGGCCCTCTTCAAGAAGAACTGTAAAAAGGTCAGCGGCAAGCTCCGCTTCACTCATACCTTCCTTAAGCAGCATAGGCACTCTCTCTTCTAGAACCCTTCGGTGTATATCTCCAGCCGCTTCCATCAAAGACAACTCGTAAGAGCTTTTTACAGACCTGACGGCAGAGATTTGCAAGTCAAGGGATTTACACTCCTTAAATGGAAAATGCTTTTGAAACCTCTTATAAAACGCGAGGGGCACAAACTCCGTCTCTAAATAAACAACCTCCGGCAAATTAGAAATTGACCCTGCAGCATCCTTGAAGCTTGTCATTTGCCTGATATCCTGAAATAATGATTCATCTTTTGCGCGCTCAAAGCTTCTTCTGACCCAATAAACCGGATCGTTATCACGGGGTATAATAATCATTCCCTCCTGCATCGTGCCGGTAAAATAATATTGGTTTATCTTGCTGAAAATCACAGCGATTTCCCATTCAGGATTATCTCTATCCATTCTTTCTCTAAAGCTGATCATGCGTTCTTTTAACTCTGATTGAGAAACATATATTTTCATTTTTTGTCTCCTGTGCTAATATAATTATAAACTATATACTAAATAAAACTAACTATAGTAATATCTGATTTTATATACAACAATATAATAATTCATTTTCCATGTTTATGGAATAGTGAACTTATGAAAAAGGAGGAGTTTTGTATATGAAAATAAATTCAAAAAAATTTATTCTTCTCTTTATTGCTTTAAGTCTTTTATTAGCGGTTTTTACCCATGTTCAAGCATCTAGCAAACCCATTCCCCAACAAGGAGTTGTGTGGCAGGATTCTAATGTTTATGTCACATTTAAATATACTCCAAAGGTTGATATGCATCTAGTGTATGGATTATGTGGAATTAATAATACCTTCAATCTCAAGGCAATTTATTTGACAAATAACACAAAAAAAGTTTTCCCATGGATAACCCGCAAGTCAAAGTTATTTATGAAATCGCAGACAGACTGGCTTGGACCTTATGGCGTCAAATCCCTGACTAACGATGACGGAGGATCTTTTACGTTTACAAGCGGCTGGCATGGAAGCAACGGAGATGGAAGCGGTAAACCTACCGCTAAAACTATCAGCATATCTGTGAAGGTTAACGGAAAACCAATTAAAAAAAACAAGTCCTATTATGGCAATGTTGAAATAAATGTTGTTAATCTTATTCAAGCATACAACACAAAGAAAGCAGGAACTTATGCTCTTAAAGAAGCTGTAAATTTTAAGTTCACGCCAAAAAAAATCAATATAGCCTTAAATACAACAGCGTTAGATGACGTTTTACTTCAAAGATATTACGGATTGCAGGCGCAAGCATATTCCTGGAATGGAAGCATACAGTACAGCAATGGGATAACCGCAAAATACGGAAAATACTCCGATTCTGGTCCTCTTATGAATTCTCCCGCTTATTCTTTTACACTGACCTCTGCAAATAAGGCTTATAAGTTGAGGGCAAAAATTGACAAAACATACGGTCTTGGAAATTTCGAAAGCCTTTCACCAGATCTTCCCTCTATATTTTTACAATCTTACGGAAAGGCATATTTTAATCTCGTTAATGGAAAAGATAAAAAGATATTGAAAGGAAATTCATTCGGGTGGCGAGGAACCTATGAGTTTTTTTAGAAAAGTTGTTATCCAAGGTATATTTAATCATTTTTACCCATTATTTATTGAGAATTCCGATAAAATGTATTATAATATCTTGTATAATAATATTATATAAAAAGCAATTAATCTTTTACATTTGCCTATCGCAAAATAACGTTAAAGCGTTCGTTATTTTGCTCCGTCAAATGTAAGATTAATAGTGCTTTTTATATATATTAAATAGTAGCAGATTTTCTTTATATGACTAACAATACCTATAAATTTCATAAATACTTAACATGTTTTAATATATTAAATCTTTTCATGGGGTGATAGTCTTGGCAATTCTCAGTTTAGAAATCTGGGATCACATTGACAGTAAAAGATCTGTTGTTGAGGTTCCGGATGATATACCAGTAAACCGCATTATTGTCGTATTGGTCGAAAAGCTTAAATATCCTAAGTATGATGCTACACAGTCCCAGCTACTTAGTTATAAACTACATCATAAGGCAACAAGAAGACAGCTTTTAGATGATAAGACATTATCTGACGCAGGTGTTCATAATAACGATGTTTTGAGAATGATACCTGAAATTGTCGCTGGCGGAGGTCACATTGGTTAATATAAATGATTTTTCAGAAGATCGTTTTTCCAGATTTGGATTAATCAGCTGGTGGGATCAGAAAAAATTATCAAACGCTAAAGTTCTTGTTATTGGGGCTGGAGCCTTAGGTAACGAAATACTTAAAAATCTGTCGTTGCTTGGAGTTGGCAACATCTTTCTAGTCGACATGGATTTGATAGAAAACTCCAATCTTTCCCGATCCATTCTTTTTCGTGAAAAAAACAACGGAAAATATAAATCAGAAATTGCGGCTCAAGCCGTAAAAGACATCTTTCCTCAGGTCAATATCAATTATCTTTGCGGCAACGTACTCTTTGACCTTGGATTAGGCGTTTTTCGCTGGGCTGATGTTGTAGTGGCGGGTCTTGACAACAGGGAAGCCAGATTATTTATAAACCGCTGTTGCTGGAAAACCAACACTCCATGGATTGACGGAGCCATTGAGCAGTTAAATGGCGTTGCAAGGGTATTTGTACCTCCTGATGGTTCGTGTTACGAATGCGCAATGAGCAAGGTAGACATGGATATAATAAGACTCAGAAAGTCCTGCAGTTTGCTTACCAGAGATGAAATGTTGGAAGGCAAGGTGCCAACCACACCTACCTCTGCGTCGGTAATTGCCGGGATACAGTGCCAGGAAGCTGTTAAGCTAATCCATGGGCTGCCTGTGCTTAAAAGCAAAGGGTTCATATTTAACGGATTGACTCATGATTCATATATTATTGAATATCCAAGAAAAGATGAATGTTTCAGTCATGAAACCTACGAAAATATTGAGGATTTGGATATTAGCATTGCAGATATCAAATTAAAATCGCTTCTTAGTATAGCAAAGGAACGTCTTGGCAATGACGCGATTATCGAGTTAAATCATGAAATCGTAAGTAAACTTGATTGCCCAAGCTGTGGATTTTCTAAGGAAGTGTATAAAATTCTCGGCAATGTTAAGCCAAATGAAGCTATTTGTGAAAAATGCGGTTCACAGATGACTCCGTCTATTTTTCATAATTTTGACATTAATGAAGATATTCCTGATAAAACCTTTCAAGAAATCGGAATACCTCCATTTGATATAATTAAAGCAAGAAGCGGTCTTGATGAATGCTGCTTCTGTTTCTTTGGGGACGCCCAAAAGGTTTTAGGCTCCCAATTGATTTAAGTTTAGAAAAGTTTTATTGATTATATAAAAAGCAATTAATCTTTTACATTTGCCTATCGCAAAATAACGTTAAAGCGTTCGTTATTTTGCTCCGTCAAATGTAAGATTAATAGTGCTTTTTATATAGTCAGCATCATAAAAATATTTTTTTGGAGGCTAGTAATGTCAGCCAACAGCCCTGATGTTAGCGAGATTAAACTCGATAGTGTTATTAAAAAAAACTTTCCCTGCAAATATGATTATAGAATTTTCATTTCTGAAAAAGCATATAAGAATATATTGGAGCATGCTGCGTCTAACACTTCTGTTGAAATAGGCGGAGTCTTGATTGGCAGCATTTACCACGACCACGCAGGATACTATCTGGAAATTACAGATAGTATTATAGCCCGAAAAACTGAAAACTCAGGAGCAAATGTTACATTCACCCATGATACCTGGGCTGATATTTTAAACAAAAAGGATTCCAAGTTCTCAGATAAGCTGATTGTAGGATGGTATCATTCACATCCGGATTTTGATATATTTTTATCATCTCAGGATATGCATATACATGAGAACTTTTTCAATCAAGCCCATCAGGTGGCTTTTGTGGTTGATCCCATACGAAATACAGAGGGTTTTTTCATATGGAAAAACGGTAAACCCGAGCTGATAGACGAGTATTGGACCGGTGACATAAAGAAGACCAAATCTCCTAAGAAGCTTGAGCCGGAAGTCGCAAAGTTAAACGGCGAAACTTGTGAAACATCAGAAAATGATATGGAAACCTCCAAGTCATCACTGTTAAATTCGATTTTAAAGTGGGGACTACTTGCATTATACGCATTTGCAATATTATTTATGGCATTTATGAATTTCAATTTAAAATATAATTTGTCTCTTGCGCAGAACAAGATTCATGATTATGAACAATTTTTAAGTGTTACTCAGAGCGTCTACATGAACCAGTACAATAGCGCTAAACCTACAGAAGGCTCTCAAACGCCTTTAACGGATAATAATTCTGCCGCTGTTTCAGCAGTTATGGCTACACCTTCGTCAAATAAGTGAGTTGGTTTTGTTTAGGTAGTATCATAAAAGCTTAGCAACTGGGAGTTTCAAAAACTTGATATGATGGGTTTTCATCATATAAAACTTGAGCAAGTAATTTTTTGAAACAACCTTAATTAAGGGAGGGTACCGCGCTTGGAAGAAAAAATAATAATAACCCGCGAAGACCTTATGGATACAAAAGTCGATGAGGTCTTGAAGAGACAGGCAGAAGAACTGTCACTGCATACAGGCATGCAAACTAATTCGAATACAGGCAGTGACAAAATAAAACTGATACATAAAAGCTGGTTTAATTTAATGGTAGTTGGTTTAATTGGAGCCTTTATTGCATGGCTTTTAGTAGAGCCAATTTTTGATGATGATTCTGTGTCCCTTCAAAAAATTATTGCAGCCTACCTTCTTTTTTCTTCAGTGGGTGGTTTTTGCGGATTATTAATCGGATGTGTAGAAGGCATCTTAAGCAGAAATTTTACAAGAGCAATAAAAGGCGGGTTACTGGGAGGATTGATTGGCTTTGTCGGTGGTCTTATATCTACATATGCTGCCGGTATTGTCTTTTCAATAGTTGAAAAACTTGCCATAGCAATTTTCGGTATTGAAGCATTTGCAGATTTAAAACATAATCTACTGGCATTAGCGTTTATTATGGTTGCGAGAAGCTTAGCCTGGTGCATTGCCGGAATGGCTTTAGGACTTGGTCCTGGAATTGCGCTTAAATCCAAGAAACTTACTCTCAATGGATTTCTTGGAGGTTTGATTGGAGGAGCGCTTGGCGGATTGCTTTTTGACCCAATTAACTATATTGTATCAGCAGGTTCAATGGATTATGGAGCTGAGATCAGCAGGGGGGCAGGACTAGTAATCATTGGGTTGACTGCGGGCTTAATGATAGGACTCGTTGAGCTTATTACCATGGATGCATGGCTTTATATGACAGACGGCCCACTTAGAGGAAAGCAATTTATCATATATAAAAACCCGACATTTATCGGAAGCTCAACCAAGGCTGAAATATACCTTTTTAAAGATCCCTACATAAATCCATGGCACGCCAAGGTTTCCATAGTAAGGGACGGTTATCTTTTAGAGGATAATGAATCCATAAGCGGCACCTTTGTAAACGGGCGCAGAATAAAAAAACATAAGCTTGTCCCCGGTGATGTTATTAAGATCGGTGAATCAACCTTAATATATAGAGAAAAGAATAAAACAATGGGAGGTCATTAAAAATGAAAATCTGTAAACATTGCGGAGCAGAAAATGATACTTTCGCAACTACCTGCGCATCATGCAACTCTCCTTTAGTAATTGAAACCTACAAGATTGACACATCGAAAAAAGACTATCAGGAGTTAGTTGCCAACACAAAGATATCTGAAGAAAATTTCTGTAAAATATGCTCTAAGAATCTTGATGTTGGCGATACGGTAATTAAGTGCGATAATTGCTCTAACTATTACCACAAAAATTGCTTTGACAACAATGGCGGTTGCAATCAGCCTACATGCTGCTCAGAAGAGACTAAGTTGTGCCCTTACTGCCGCAGAGATATAAAAAAATCTGCTTTAAAATGCAAACACTGCGGTAGATTTATTGATCCTATCATGCAAAAACAGAATGAAGTACTGCCCAAAGGAGCCCATCCTGATGCAAAGAATGCGTTAATATTTGGCATTCTTGCACTATTATGCTGTCCTATTATATTTGGCATTCTTGCTATTATAAAAGGCAATAACGCGCTCAACGATATTCAGCAAGATCCCGGGTATGAAGGAAAAGGGATGGCGCAGACAGGTAAAATATTAGGAATTGTCGGCCTTTGCTTATGGGGATTGGGTATAATTCTAAGAGCCATTACTTAATGCGCAATGAAAAAAAATTTTACTTACATATATACGGATATTATTATATTAGCAGCGTCCATTGTATCAATACTGCTCTCATTCTATTTAAAAAGTATTGATTCAAATGTTTTTTTACCTTTTGGCAGCTGGAAACAGATACCTGAAACATGCGTATTTAAGTCCCTGACAGGTGTAAGGTGTCCTTTTTGCGGTTTGACAAGAAGCTTTATCAACATAAGCGCCGGGGATTTTGCTAAAGCGCTGTACTTTAATATTGGAGGAATAATTGCATATCTGTATGTACTGTTTCAAATCCCTTATAGAACACTAAGGCTAATAAATATAAAGTTCAATAAAGACATTGCGTATGCCGTTAATACTCACAGAATCTTTACTATAATAACAACGATCATACTTTCTTTTGCATGGTTAGTAATGTTGAAAAAATAGCTTCCGATAAAATCTTCGCTTACGTGTTCACTTAACTCGTGAACACCCGCTTAAGAATCGGAAGTAATTTCTCAATCATTCCTTAGTATATCTTGGGGAATTGATTTTTAACGGCATACATCTATATAAAAAGCACTATTAATCTTACATTTGACGGAGCAAAATAACGAACGCTTTAACGTTATTTTGTGATAGGCAAATGTAAAAGATTAATTGCTTTTTATCTATAAGGTAGTATCAAAAAAATAACTGGTCAACTGGTCGTTTCAAAAACTTGATATAATGGGTTTTAGCCATATAAACTTGAACAAGGAATTTTTTGAAACGCCCTAATACAAATAAAGGGGAAAATCATGAAATGCTCGATATGTCAAGGTGAAATAACAAATTCCGATTTGACAACCTCATGTCCTGAATGTGAAAATTCCTATCATCAGGATTGTTGGAATGAAAACGGCGGCTGTGGAACACCCGGATGCAAAAACCTTCCTGTCGTTAATACTAAAACCGAAGTTCATTACGCGGAAAACTCATTTTGGGGAATTGATAATAAAGATTGTCCCGCATGCGGCGAGAAAATACCTGCAGCCTCATTGGTGTGTCCACACTGCGATGAGGAGTTTTCCTCTGCCGAGCCCATATCTCAATCAGCATATAAGCTGAGAAAGTCCTTTAACCCAAATATCAATGATGGTTCCGGTAAGATTGCAATTACCATATTTATCTTAGGAATAATAGGTTGCACATCAATACCCTGTTTAATTTTTGGAGGGTTATGGTTTTTAAAAAATAAAGAGCATTTAAAAGCCTCCAACGGTTTTTTCTACTTTTTAGCGTTAGCAGGCTTGATAATATCAATATTGTATACAATTATATTAGTCTTTGCATTTTTGCATAGCTTAGTAAGTTAGGTATATAAAAAGCACTATTAATCTTACATTTGACGGAGCAAAATAACGAACGCTTTAACGTTATTTTGCGATAGGCAAATGTAAAAGATTAATTGCTTTTTATATAGTATCAAAAAAAACTTAGCAACTGGTCGTTTCAAAAACTTGATATAATGAGTTTTCAT
>JAUZPS010000205.1 GCA_030705945.1 Bacillota bacterium | reverse complement strand
TTCATGATTAATCGAACTGTTAATAGTTTGCTTTAAATTAGGTAGTATCAAAAAAACTTAGCAACTGGTCGTTTCAAAAACTTGATATAATGGGTTTTCGTCGTATAAACTTGAACAAGTAATTTTTTGAAACGCCCTAATAGGTTTTCGTCATACAAAACTTGGATAAGTAATTTTTTGAAACGTCTTAAATAATTAATAGGTTTTGTAATATTATGACTAAAGAGGAAGGAGGATAATCGTTAGGGGAAATATTTGATATGGGGGGTTATTTATTATGCTTAAAAATATGCCAGGATGCGTCACTAGGATTCTGACTTATGTTGTTATCTGTATGGTCTTCTTAAGCGCGTTTCCTATTGTCTATGCTCAAGATAACACGAAAGAAGAGGCATTTAACTACAGGGGATTACGGGAGCCTACTGAAGGTGAAAAAAACTGGGCTAAAAAGCACATGCTGCTTACAAGGCAAATAAACTTGAATCCATTAGGTCTAGACAGAGTAAATGAGAAACGTAAAGCTAAAAAAAAGAATCTGTACAAAGCTGAGCTTGCAGTACCTGTAGGTCAGGAAGTAGAGGCGAATTCTGTCAATACACTTTTGGAAAACAATGACGGAGCGGCAGTGAATGTTGGTTCAACCAGCGATACTTTGTACGCAGCTGGAGATTTACCTGACTATGTGGATAATAGCAAACTTGATTATTTTCCGCCAATCAGAAATCAAAATCCGCTGAATTCGTGCGCAAGTTTTTCAACTACATATTACGTTATGACATACATGACAGCTTTAGCAAGGGGGTGGAATGAGAAGAATAATTCTGATAATACTAATAAGTTTTCTCCCAAATGGACATACAGTATGATTAATGGTGGAAGTGACGGCGGCGCGTCTATTTATGGGGCTTATCAGGTTATGATTAACCATGGGGCTGCGACATGGGCGGACATGCCTTATGACTCCAATTATACTCAGTGGAGCACTAACGCCGATGTTTGGGCCAAAGCGCTAAATTACAAGGCAGATAAGACCGGTGTTGTAAAGTATTTGGATACGCCTGACGGACTCAACAACCTGAAAACTTTACTTACCAATGGATATATATTGAATTACGCAACTGGGATAACCAGCTGGAAATTTACTACCATAAAAGATGATCCATCAACTCAACTTGATGATTCTTTTGTCGGAGCAAGCGCTTGTTTTTGGGCGGATGGCAATTTAGGTCCTCATGCAATGACAGTCGTGGGATACAATGATAATATTTGGGTTGATATAAATAACAATGGAGTGGTGGATAGCGGCGAAAAAGGAGCTTTGAGAATAGCGAATTCATGGGGAACTACTTGGAAGGAAAAAGGTTTTTCATGGGTGGCATATGATGCTCTCAAGACAACTTCGGCAGTCAGCGGCGGACCATCCACAAACCGAGTGCAGGTATTTACAGGAGCGCAGGCTAACTGGATTACGGCAAAACCCCAATATACTCCGAAGCTGCTGGCTCAATTTACAGTTAACCACGCAAAAAGGAATCAAATGGTTGTGTCATTAGGTTATTCTGATACTACTCAAACTACACCTACAAAAACCTGGAACAGTTACGCTCTCTATAACAAAGGGGGAGCTTTAGGTTTTAATGGGACAGCTGATGCTGTAAACGCAACCTTTGTTCTGGATTACACTGATCTCATTAATGCAAATGCGATTGACATTAAAATGAAAAAAAGATGGTATCTAAAAATTGGAGATTCATCAAAGGATGGAGTTCAATTATCCATATTAGATTTCAAATTAAAAAATAATCTGACAGGTGAGATTGTAAATTCATCGGCAAGCTTTCCTATACAGATTGATGGGGTGGCTCAGAGCATCTGGATTGATTATGCCGATTCTGGGACAACAGCGACAAAGACTGCTACACCAACATCAACCACAATAGCAACACCAACGCCAACAGCAGTTGTAACGCCAACAATGACAAAAATACCGATACAGACAGCAACAGCCATAAATACCCAGACACAGACCCCAACCTCTACAAAATATACTACACAGACTCCTACACCTACCATATTGACTACACAAACACCGACATCAACTAGGGCTCCAACACCTACACCTACTGCAACTTCAACTGCAACACCAACTTTAACTGCAACACCAACGCAAATACCAACTGCAACACCAACCACAGCGACAGAAAAAGTCAAATTGACAGGTTATGTAAAATCAGCCGTTGATTCTTTCAATGAATTAATTAATGATTCATTTAAAGTAGAGATTGAAGGTCAGAATACATATGTTTCAACAGATAAAAGCGGATATTTTGAAATTGATGCTCCTGTTTCAGCAGCATTAACGTATTATCTCGATATTTCTAAAGGTGGATATCTGACGAAACATCTGGTTGTTAATAATGCAGGCATGTTAAACTCAATGGATTCGCCTTTTATTATTCTGCCGGGAGATGTTGATGGCAACAACAGTATAAATATGGCGGATGTTATAGAGATTGCAAAGTGCTTCAATAAAGTAGAGGGTGATATTGCATATAACAGAAATTGCGACTTTGATCTTGATAAAGTTGTAAATATGCATGATATTATTTATATTGCAAGAACATTTAATTATGTTGAAAACTAAAATTTATGCTGTGCCAAAGTAATCCAATCTCAAAGGTTCATAAGGCTACAGCAAATTTAACTTTAAAGTTCGATATCTATAATAACGAACTATGGATTTAAGTTCATAAGCGCAAAAAGCTTCAATAAGAAATTTTTGCTGCTGTTTACTTAGATTCATAGTTCGTTTTTTTGATACTACCTATATCTTGTCCTAATTATTATAATGGATAATCGAAAGACATATACATACAAAGGATCCTTATGAAATTCTAAAGATAAAATCATGAAGGTTTTTGTAAAATTAATAAAAAGTATGCTAAAATAGTACAGAACAATAAACTGAATTTATACCTTTAAACGCTTGTTATTTTGTTCTGTTAGATGTAAGACTTAAAGAAGCCTTTAATATAGTAAAATGCAGTTTGAAATTCTGACATAATCCGAAGGAGCAAGATAAATGAAGCTGTTAGATTTAAATGGAAGATGGAAGATGAAAAGGGTCGATGAAAGCCAGTGGATTGATGCAACAGTACCGGGCTCAGTTTATAATGATCTTCTGACTCAAGGTAAAATAGAAGATCCTTTTTACAGGGATAATGAAGAGGCTGCATATGCTATTTCAAGATTTGACTATGAATATAGCAAAGATTTTACAGTTGAAAGAGATACTATCGATTATGATTTTATCATACTAAAATGCGAGGGATTGGACACTTTAGCTGAAATATTTATAAATGGCAAGAGTATAGCTAAGACTGAGAACATGCACAGAA
Source organism: Bacillota bacterium (assembly GCA_030705945.1). GTDB lineage: Bacteria > Bacillota > Clostridia > Acetivibrionales > DSM-2933 > Pseudobacteroides. Next base: position 4,531 of record JAUZPS010000205.1, on the reverse strand, counting down.
GCTATGAATTTGATGTAAAACATATATTAAAAGTTGGGATTAATACAATTAGTATTATTTTCAGGTCTCCTGTTGAGTATCTTAATAACAGAAAGAAAATAAAGCCTATATGGTCCAATTTCAGCGACACTTCTTTCTCATATCTTAGGAAAGCCCATTATATGTTTGGCTGGGATTGGGGCCCAACTCTGCCTGATATGGGAATCTGGAGAAGCATTTTTATACAGAGCTTTAATAAACAGCGGATTGATGAAGTCTATGTTACTCAGACTCATAAAGACGGGAAAGCATTGCTGAATTTCAGAGTAAGACTTGATAAGGATGATGATAATATATATGATGTGAGACTGACTTTAACAGCTCCCGATGGTGAAAAGTTTGAAAATAATATTACCATGGGTAAGAAAGAAGAGCATATTGAATTAGTAATAAATAGACCTTTATTATGGTGGCCTATGGGGTATGGAGAACAAAACCTTTATAATTTTGAGGTTGTAGTTAGCAATGTCGGCGTAGAACTAGATTCCAATTCTATGAGGATTGGCCTTAGAACCGTTACGATAAGCCAGAAGGATGATGAATGGGGAAGATCTTTTGCTTATATGGTAAATGGAATTGAAATTTTTGCAAAGGGCGCCAACTTCGTTCCTATGGATAGTCTATTGGCAAGGCGCAGCGCGGAAAGAACTGAGAAGCTTATAAAAAGCTGTGTTGAAGCAAACTTTAACAGCATAAGGGTATGGGGCGGAGCGTATTATCCTGAAAACTACTTCTTTGATTTATGTGATGAGTATGGTCTTGTTGTTTGGCAAGACCTGATGTTTGCATGCGGTGTCTATGACTTCTTCGGTAAATTCAAAGAGGAAGTTATAGAGGAAGTTGTCCAGAACATGAAAAGAATACGTCATCATGCTTGTTTAGGGTTGTGGTGCGGAAACAATGAAATGGAGCAGGGCTGGTGTGAGTGGGATATGAAAGAATCGGAAGAGCGTAAGCAGTATTATATTGACCAGTTTGAGGAGGTTCTACCGAAGGTAGCCCGGGAAACTGACCCTAATACGTTCTACTGGCTTGCTTCACCGTCATCCTTTGGAGGCTTTGCAAGACCAAACGATGAGAACTACGGTGATATGCATGACTGGTCGGTCTGGCATTGCCGCGAACCCATTATAGAGTACAGGAAACGTTTTCCAAGGTTTATGTCAGAGTTTGGACTCCAGTCATTTCCTAGCAGAAAAACTGTGGAATCCTTTACATTGCCAGCTGATAGAAATATTTTCTCGCATGTTATGGAAAAACATCAGAAGAGCGGAACGGGCAATGAGAAAATAATGTATTATATTTCCCAATATTTTAGATATCCTGATAGCTTTGATTCCTTACTTTACATATCGCAGCTTATTCAGGCGGAGGGAATCAGATATGGAGTAGAACATTGGAGACGTAACAGAGGAAGGTGTATGGGCGCAATATACTGGCAGCTTAATGATTGCTGGCCTGTAGCTTCATGGTCCAGTATAGACAGCTTCGGAAGATGGAAAGCTCTTCATTATGCGGCGAAGAGATTTTATGCTCCGGTATTGGCTTCAGCCTGTGAGGAAGGGGAATGTGTTTCCTTGCATGTTACTAATGATACTTTAAATACAGTGAACGCGACTCTTAAATGGAGACTTATTGATTCTTCAACTACATCTGAGCTTTTGCAGGCAGAAAATCAGATAAGTGTTCAACCATTAACCGCAGTTGAATGCGCAAAGTTAGATTTTTCCGAAACGCTGAATACTGATGAGAAAAAAAGGAATATATACCTTGATTTTAAGTTGGTAGAAGGAGAGTCTACAATTAGTTCAGGCGCGGTTCTGTTTGCGCCTGCAAAGCATTTTAACTTCAGGAATCCTCACCTTGAGGTGGTTGTATCGGAGGAAGCTGATAGCTTCAAGGTCACAGTAAAAGCAGAATGTTTCGCAAAATATATTGAACTTGACTTAAAAGAAACTGATTGCATATTCAGTGATAACTATTTTGATTTGTCCGGAAGGGAAACGAAGGATGTTTTTGTAACGAAGGAAACTTTGTCAAAGAGGATTTCGTTTGACCAGTTTATCAACGAACTTACAGCGCGTAGTTTATATGACAGTTATGAAAAATGCTGAAAATACGGAGGGGTAAACATGTTAACTAAGGAATTATACCAAAAAACCTGTCAGAGAGCCTTGGAATACTTGGAGAAAGCAGGTATAGCCATAACTGAAAAAGAAAAAATTGAAATGGAAGTTGCTGAGTACGGACTTGGCGATGTTGATAATATAGGGCTTGAATTGATCGTATATGTAAATACTGAGAGATGCTGCGCTAAGGAACTTATTCTCTTTCCTGGCCAAACATGTCCTGAACATAGGCATCCACCTGTTATGGGTGAAGAGGGAAAAGAAGAGACCTTCAGATGCAGATACGGAAAAGTGTTTCTTTATGTGTCTGGAGAACCTGTAAAAAACCCAAAAGCAAAGGCTCCTAAAGGAAGTGAACAGTATTTTACGGTTTGGCATGAGATTGAATTAAATCATGGCGAACAATACACATTATCTCCAAACACGCTTCACTGGTTCCAAGCCGGCTCTGATGGAGCCGTAGTATCGGAATTTTCCACAAAGAGCAGGGATGATTATGATGTTTATACCGATCCAAGGATTAATCCTGCTCAAAATAGAAAAGTGTGAGAGGTAATAAGTATGCTTGATGTGACTGCTTTAGGTGAATTATTGATTGATTTTACGCCTGCGGGATTATCAGATCAGGGAAATATTTGCTTTGAGAGAAATCCCGGTGGCGCTCCTGCCAATGTTCTAGCGTGCATCTCACAGCTTGGAGGAAAAACCGCGTTTATCGGCAAGGTTGGGGATGATATGTTCGGTAGTTATCTGGCAGATACCCTCACAAAATATAATATTGAGGTTTCAGGACTTAAGAGGTGTCGTGAAGCGAATACTACACTTGCGTTTGTTCAATTGAACGAAGACGGCGATAGGTCCTTCAGCTTTTATAGAAACCCTGGAGCTGATACTATGTTAAAGTCTGAGGAAGTTAGTTATGAACTTATTGAGAAGTCAAGGGTGTTCCATTTCGGCTCTCTATCTATGACTGATGAGCCTTCAAAACGCGCTACTATATCAGCTTTGGAATACGCAAAAAAAGCGGGCTGCCTTATATCCTTTGATCCAAATTTACGACCAGCTCTTTGGAAAAGTATGAATAGAGCTTTAGAAGAAATACGTTTTGGTCTGGGTTTTTGTAATATACTAAAAATTTCTGAAGAAGAGCTTGAGTTTATTACAAAAACAACTGATCCGGAATCGGGTAGTCTTGAGTTATATAAGAATTATGGCATGGATGCAATTTTGATAACAAAAGGAAAAGAAGGATGTTTTTATAGGTTTAAAGATAAAACAGGGGCTATCGGAACTTTCTTGCAATGCAAAACTATTGACACCACAGGAGCTGGAGATGCTTTTTTGGGAGGTTTCTTGTTTTCATTATTGAATAAGCGGACAGGAAATCTTAAAGAACTAAATCAGCATGACATTGAAGAAATTATTGTATTCTCAAACGCTGTGGCCTCATTAAGCACTGTGAAAAAAGGAGCAATTCCGTCAATGCCTAAGCTTTGTGAAGTTGAAAAACTTGTTTCAACCGGATATATTTATTAAAATCATTATATGATGAAAACTCATTATATCAAGTTTTTGAAACGACTAGTTATTTTTTTGATACTGCCTAAAAGATTAATTGATTTTAAATATTGATAGCAAATGGTATAGATATGTAAGCAGCTATACCATTTTTTTCAGCGCTTCATAATCTTTTATCCTTATAGACGACAAATGGAAATCGATAATGCCTTCATCCCTCATGGAGCACATTTCTCTGGACATAGAAGGACGTGAAACGTTTAAGAAGTCGGCTAACTCGTTCCGTTTCATAGGCAGCATAAAGATTGGACTACCTGCTTTTTTGCTTTGTTCAAGAAAAAAAACGCTCAATTTACCTCGTATACTCTTTATTGTCAGGTACTCCAATTTCTTATTCAGCATCAACGCCCTCTCGGACACTAAAACAAGCATGTTTTGAATAAGGGTACGATGCCAAGAGCACATTTTCCCGCATTCGCCTATTATCTTTTCTTTTTGAAGAAAAAACACAACGCATGCTTCCTGGGCCTGAACATTTGCTGGCCATGATGAACTTCGTGAAAAAACAAGCATCTCGCCAAACATATCTCCGCTTTTTATTATTGTCATTATAACACGGTTTCCAGCAGCGTTTTCTTTGCTAATTGCCGCTTCGCCATCCAAAACTATACCAACACTGTTGAATTTATCGCCTGACAGGGCTATATATTCATTTTTTTTGTAGCTGATTATATTAGGTTTAAGGCATTTTAACATTTCAACCAGTTCATCATGTTCAATTCCTCCAAAAAGCGGGGACTTTTGAAGTGTATTTATGTATTTTTCCTGCATGCTAATCACTCGCT
>JAUZPS010000204.1 GCA_030705945.1 Bacillota bacterium | reverse complement strand
GCATATGGTTTGGATCCATATCCTTTATAAACGCTCCCATTTCATCGGTCCACTTTCTTAATGTGATCCCAGTGGAATTCTCTCCCGCATCCTGGTATCTGGGCTCATTCATAAGCTCCCACGCAAATACGGTAGGGTCTTCCTTATAGGGAATGCCTGTATAATAGTTTGTCCTCTCTACAAAGTGCTGTACATAATTCTTATAACTGCTTTTACATCCAGGATCAGTAAAAAACTTGGCTCTCGTTTCATGGGTTCCGCCTGCCAGACCTTCCCACTTTAATCTTGCGTCAATTCCACCATAAGCTTCCCAGTAGTTTTCCAACGTTATTATTACTTTCATACCATGGTCTCTTGCTGATTTCATTATGTAGTCAAAAGTCCTGAACTCTTCTTCTGAATAAACGCCTTTTTGAGGTTCAAAACCATGCCATGTTTCATGGGAGAAGCCCCATGTCCTTAATACTTTTACGCCGATTTCCTGCATGTTGCTCATTCTTTTGTCAATTTCAGCGTTGGATTTGGTAAACAGATCGTAAGAATTACAACCTGCATAATAAAAAGGATAGCCATCCAGGACAAACTGCGTTCCCTGTGTGTACACTATCCCCGGTACTGCCGCTTTTGCATTTGTAGGCGAAATATAAGTCAGCAGCGTCATCATTAACGCTGCAATTAATGCAAAGCTTAAAATGCGTTTCTTCATAAAATTTCCTCCCCTTAGATACATATAAATTTATATAAATTTAGTTTTATACTTGTTCAACTTTCAACTTGTATTTTAAAACTTTGAAAATTACTACAGCATTGCCCTCCTATAGATAGATACTAATTACATAATATCACAAATTTTAACCTTTTTAAATATGTCGAACACAAAATCAAAAATCAAAACACCCTGGCTTTTTTGTTGCATTAAAAAAAAAATTATAATATACTCAATTATGGTATACATATTAATAAGTGTTAATAATCATTATTAATCTTACATTTAGTAGATCAAAAATAACGAACGGTTTTAACGTTATTTTTGATCTATAAACATAAAAGATTAATTGACTTTTATTTAGCGCATTGCAGTTTAAAATAAATTATTTTCAAATTAAAGGAGAGTATAGAAATGGAGTATTTTTTGACAGAAGAACAGCTTATGATTAAGGAACTAGCTGCAAAGATCGCGGATGAGAAGATCGCGCCCGTAGCATTGCAATATGATGAAGAAGGAAAATTTCCTCATGATATCATGAAGATTATTGCCGATTCTGACCTTTGCGGTGTTTATATCGAAGAAAAATATGGTGGACTTGGCGGCGGGATTTTAGAAATGTCCCTTGTTGTTGAAGAACTCAGCAGAGCCTGTGGCGGTATTTCTCTAGCTTTTGCGGGAACAGGTCTTGGAACTTTCCCTATTATACTATTTGGAAATGAAGAACAAAAGGCAAAATATTTACCCGATATAGCTTCAGGTAAAAAACTGGCCGCTTTTGGGCTTACTGAAGCAAATGCTGGCAGTGACGCCGCGGGAGTTCAGACAACCGCGCAGTTAGATGGCGACGAATATGTATTAAACGGCACCAAACAATGGATAACAAACGGCGGCGAAGCTGAAATTTATACTGTAATAGCTTGTACAAACAGGTCTAAAGGAGCAAGAGGCTTCAGCGCTTTTATTGTTGAAAAGGATACCCCAGGCTTTACATTTGGAAAAAAAGAAAACAAGATGGGCATCAGAGCATCCTGCACGAGGGAACTTGTTTTTGACAACTGCAGAATCCCTAAGAAAAACCTACTTGCAAAAGAAGGCATGGGTTTTATCGTAGCTATGAAAACTCTTGACAGAACAAGACCTGGCGTAGCAGCTCAAGCGCTTGGCATCGCTCAGGGAGCTTTTGACGCGGCATTAAAATACTCTAGAGAAAGAGTCCAGTTTGGACAAACCATTTCATCCTTCCAAGCTATTCAGCATATGCTCGCTGATATGGCTATCCAGATTGAAGCTTCAAGATGCCTCGTGTATCAGACCTGCAGACATATTGACAGCGGCGCCAAAAACATATCAAGAGAATCGGCAATGGCGAAGGTTATGGCCTCCGACACCGCTATGAAAGTAACAACTGACGCGGTTCAAATTCTTGGCGGTTACGGTTATATGAAGGAATATCCTGTAGAAAAAATGATGAGAGACGCAAAAATAACTCAGATTTATGAAGGCACAAATCAGATTCAAAGAAATGTTATTGCTCTCGAACTAATAAAGGAATTATCAAGCAAAAAATAATTATAAAAAATAAAGGGCTTCAATAATAACAGTTGAAGCCCTTTATAGATACATAACTCTAAAATTTCCATATTATTTTTGCAAATGAAGATGCTTTAACTTCATTCGCTTACCTAAAATTCTTTTCATGATTTATATAAGCAAAAATACAATAAAGTTGGGGTGTGAATAAATTGAATATTATTGTTTGCGTTAAACAGGTTCCAGGTACAAATGAAGTTAAAATGAACAAAGAGACAAATACAATAATCCGAGAAGGCGTTGAAGCTATAATCAATCCTTTTGACACATATGCTTTAGAAGAGGGCCTTAGAATAAAGGATAAAACAAGCGGTAAAGTTACAGTTATGAGTATGGGTATTCCGACTGTCGCAGACCTATTGAAAGAAACAATAGCATTAGGCGCTGATGAAACAGTTTTATTAAGCGATAGAGCATTTGCCGGCGCTGACACTTTAGCTACCTCCTATGCGCTTTCAATGGGCATAAAAAAGTTGGGAAGCTATGATTTGATTATCTGCGGCAAGCAAGCTACTGATGGAGATACTGCTCAGGTAGGTCCATCCCTTGCTGAAAAACTTAAAATACCACACTCAACATATATTCGCAAAATTGAAGAAATACGTGAAGGCTATATCAGATGCCAGAGAATGACTGAAGACGGCTACGAAGTCATCGAAATGTCTTTGCCTGCTGTAATTACTGTTGTTAAAGAAATCAACGAACCAAGACTTCCCTCAATTAAAGGCATGATGAGAGCCAAAAAAGCTAATGTTACAGTCTGGACAGCTGATGATATCAATGCTGATAAAAATCTATGCGGACTTCGCGGCTCTCCTACCCAGGTTGTGAAAACTTTTGTTCCCGTACACGAAGTACAGAGCGAAATGCTTGAAGGAACACCTCAAGAACAAGCTAAAAGCCTTGTTGACAAGATGATTAACATGCAGTTTAAGACATGTAAATAACGGAGGTATAAATAGAATGGCTAGTATTAATATCCAAATAGAAAAGTGTATAGGTTGTAAGATATGTATAGGCAGTTGTCCATTTGGAGCCATAAAAGTTGAGGATAAAAAGGCTCAGATTTTAGAAAACTGTACTATGTGCGGCGCCTGCGTATCCTCTTGCAAATTCGAAGCCATTGACTTTAAAAAAGATGAAGTTGCGTATTCCTATGATCTAGCTTCGTACAAGGGCGTTTGGGTTTTTGGAGAACAAGTTGGAGGTACGCCAGCCAATGTTGCTTTCGAACTCCTTGGGGAAGGTCGCAAACTAGCAGATAATTTAAATGTTCAGTTGTCAGCTGTACTTTTTGGCGATAATGTTGAAGAAGCTGCCAGAACTCTCATATCCTATGGCGCAGATAATGTCTACATGGTTGATCACCCTACATTAAAGCTTTACAATGACGAAGCTTACAGCGATATTTTTGTACAATTGATACAAAAATACAAACCCGAAATTGTTTTATTAGGCGCCACAACTTATGGAAGATCTTTAGCTCCAAGGGTATCTTCAAGGCTTAATACTGGTCTTACTGCTGATTGCACTTCCCTTGAAATTGATCCTGACAAAAAGATTCTTCTTCAAACAAGACCTGCCTTCGGCGGCAATCTGATGGCTACCATCATTTGCCCGAACCACAGACCTCAGATGTCCACAGTCAGACCAAAGGTCATGAAAGCTATGGAACCTGACAAGTCAAGGGTAGGCAAAATTATCAGAGCCGATGTTAATATACCTGAAGTTGTTTCTGTAAAGGTTGTAAACGTGGTAAACAACTTATGTGAAATGGTTAATCTTACTGAAGCTGATATAATTGTTTCTGCAGGAAGAGGTATTGGAGACCCGAAAAATATATCTTTAGTTGAAGAGCTTGCCAAAACCCTTGGGGCCGCTGTCGGCGCATCCCGCGCAGTTGTAGATTCCGGTTGGATTGAGTATTCTCATCAGGTTGGTCAGACAGGTAAAACAGTTGGTCCAAAAGTCTATTTTGCTTGTGGTATTTCAGGAGCTGTTCAACATCTTGCAGGGATGTCATCCTCAGATACAATAATCGCAATAAACAAAAATCCCGACGCTCCTATATTCAAAATAGCAACCTTCGGAATTGTCGGAGATGTTTTAGAGGTGCTACCTGCATTGATAAGCGAATTTAAATCAAGACTTGGATAGTTATTCCAGATAAAACCTAATTATAATGCAAAACGAACTGTATTAAATATCTTACAGTTCGTTTTCTTATTTTTGATTATTTCAGTGGTATTAAACTCAAAATTTACAATATTTACAAAACCAGAAACTCCCCAAAAAAAATAAATAATGTGCTCTAAATATTATTTCCTGTTTTATTTTATTATTTAGCTCTACTTTCCCAAATCATTAATATTTTTGCAGCCATATCTCTGTAAACATAATTCTTCTTATGGCTGCTAAATTTGCGTTAAGAAAGTTTGGCATTTAAAATTAAGATGCCTCTTAGGGCGTTTCAAAAAATTCCTTGTTCAAGTTTATACGACGAAAACCCATTATATCAAGTTTTTGAAACGACCAGTTGCTAAGTTTTTTTGATACTACCTTATCTAAATCTTTGGCATCTCATGCCATGTAAAATATTTGGCAGCATATACTGCAAGTTGTACTCGATCGTTAAGCCCAAGCTTTTTCAAGAGACCGGATATTATGTTTTTAATCGTTCCCTGACTTAAGAATATCTTAGCGCTCATGTTTTCTGTGCTCATACCTTCTAGTATCAGAAGCATGATCTTTTTCTCATGTTCACTAAATTGAATATCCTCCTCAGTATGATTAAATAATAGATCAATTACCGGTTTATCAATCATAACAATATTACCATTAGGCTCTTTTACAACTGATATTATCTTACTCGAGTCCCAATCTTTGCAAATATAACCCTTTGCGCCATTATTAAGCGCATTTCTAAGTTTTGGCTCATCGATAAAACTAGTTAGCATTATGACTTTAATTGATTTGTACATGGACGTAATCAAACGGGTCGCTTCGATACCATCGCATTCAGGCATTTTTATGTCCATAAGAACAATGTCAGGCATATGTATTCCGCAAAGTTCAACCGCTTCCAATCCATTAGCCGCAGTTGCTACTACTTCTATTTCTCCATCCTGATCTAATTTTAGTTTCACGCTTTTTCTTATCAATTCTTCATCATCTGTAACAAGTACTTTTATCATTTTCCCTCCATGTTTATCTTTTTTAAAAAGCGCTTACAATGCTCTATCTTTAGCCTCTCTAATCTTCCCTAAGTATACTTTTTAAGACTTCTATTTATTTTGCAAAAAATTGAGTTCAACAATAATAATCGTACAATAACCCAAAACTCAAATCAAGCTATTATGAAGAAGTTGTGACCAGAGTCATTACTTTATGAAATATCGATTTTTTACTTGACAAATTTGAAAATGTTGTTATATCTTTTTAAGAGCGTCTTGAAAATTAAGAGGATTTCAAAAAATCCCGTTCAGTTTTTGTATCACCAATACCTATTATATCAGTTTTTTGTAACGTCCCTTAACATGTTTTTTCGATACTATCAAAGTGATTTTAATGTAGCGACAGTCACCGATTGATTAATCGGCAGATCAATATTAATGATAAAACCTTTTTCCCCGTCAGATCCGAAAATAATTGAGCCGCTTAACTCTTTTATTCTGTTTTCCATCCCGGATAAACCCATACCCTTTATAACTTTTGAACAACCAATCCCGTCATCCATAATAATTAAATTTATATTATCCTGACCAAACTTAATTACAATAGAGATATTTTTTGCTTTTCCATGCTTCTGGGAGTTTGTTATCGCTTCTTCACAGACTCTGAACAATACTTTTGAGCTTTTATAACTAAGCGAAGGAATGGGCCCTGTTGCTGTCAATTCAATGTTAACTCCAAGTTTATTCCATTTATGGATCAATTCGTTCAGAGAATTCATTATGCCTTTATTGTCAATATTAGTTTCCGATATTCCGTCAATAGATTTTTTGAGTTCATTAATTGTAACGCTTGTAAATTCTATCGCGTTGGAAATCAATTGTTTTGCGTAATTCTTGTCTTTATTAAGATTTGCCTCTGCCAGTTCTAACGAAGAAATCAATAAAGTCATATTCCTTCCAAGCGTGTCGTGAGAATCCCTTGCAATCCGGTGTTTTTCTTTCTGAATAGTTAGCTCCATGTCCATATCAGCGTTGTCTTCTATCTCCATGTTCATTTTATTTAGTTCCACAATGAGGTTTTTGTAATACGTTATGTCATTCAACGACAGAATTCTCCCAAGCTTATTCCCGTTCCTATCAGTTGCAAATTTTACATATACTTCAACAAATGCTTTATGGCCTAAATTTAGCTCAATTTCTCTTGGTAAAAATTCTCTTTCCCCTGACTCAATAGAATTAAATAAATCTATATGCTCATTACTATTTGTTACTATATTTTTTAAAGCAGGCATTAATTCTTTTACACTCTGTCCTAAACGAGCATCCAGATAGCCATCAAAAGCCCTCTTAAAGGCGGCATTTATATACCTTATACTATTATTGCAATCAACTATTAAAATAGCTTCCTGCATATTACTCACAACCGATTTTAAAGCTATTGACGCAACATTTAAAAACCTGTATTTATAAATTGCAATAGCATAGAACAATAAGGTTACTGAAAAACTTGGCGGGGTAAGATCAAACCCGTTTGGCGCGATAGTAGAAAGTGTAAGAGTTGCGCACACCATTGGACAAATAGTTCCGAAAATCAGCAATATGCTCTGTCTTTTCCCATCTCCCCTTTGTCTTAACGCATGCAGGATTAAAATAAAATCTCCTATCATCATTTCTAATATTATAACTATTATTAAAAGCCAAAATAGTCTGCCTCTGATAATTTCATAAACGCCAACCTTTACAAATAAAAGATGATGTTTTGAATTTGTCGCAAATAGCAGACTGCAAATAATAGTTATGGTATAACAAAGCAAAATAATCCTATTAACAGTCTTTGTTACTTTACCGCAATGGTATAAACAGAAGGTCAGCCAATTTGTTCCCAAAAAACTAATAATACTGCATTCTAGCAGTAAAAAAAAAGTTTTGGAATTTGTGTCATGAGCAAAAACAAGTTCTAGAGAATATATAAGCGTCCACAAAAACACTACCGCCTGACAGCTCATAAAACCTAGAACGGAATAAGTTTTTCTGCATCTTAAAAATAAATAAATAAAAGTAATTAAAGTTGTTCCAGCAGATATTAATTGTAAACATATCTCTATTATTTTTGTGATATTCATAAAAATCCCCACCAAACATTTAAAATCAAATAAAAATAATAAAATTCCCTATTATATAAAAAGCAATTAATCTTTTACATTTGCCTATCACAAAATAACGTTAAAGCGTTCGCTATTTTGCTCCGTCAAATGTAAGATTAATAGTGCTTTTTATATATATAAGTTACGAAAAAGATTTTACATTAAAATGCAGTTAATGCGTCTGCATTTTAATATCAAAAGCTGAACTTTTCGCAACTTATGAATCAAGGTATCTATTCAAGAAGGGGAAATTCCATATTAAGGTTAAAGCCTTTTTCTCCATCAGATCCTATATTTATGGCCCCTGATAATTCAGATACTTCCTTATCAATCCCATT
>JAUZPS010000203.1 GCA_030705945.1 Bacillota bacterium | reverse complement strand
TTTGAAACTCCCAGTTGACCAGTTTATTTTTTGATACTACCTATATAAAAAGCACTATTAATCTTACATTTGACGGAGCAAAATAACGAACGCTTTAACGTTATTTTGTGATAGGCAAATGTAAAAGATTAATTGCTTTTTATATAAGTGATAAATTTTAAAGCATATCAAAAGCATATCCGGCATAAAGATATCCTATAAACAATAAGTCGAGAGGTGCCGGATAGTGCGTAAACCTGTTTGTATCATAATATGCTGTTTTGTATTTTTATCAATGTTTACAGGGTGTGGTCTTTTACAAAAGATTGGCTTGGAAAAGGAAGCTAATGATGAGCTCCAACCAGCGAGCAGTATAGCCATGGGAGAGGAAGAAGCAAAAAAACTCTCTGATAAATTGCCTATACATTTATACTTTGCAAATGAGGATAATTCCAAGCTTAAACTGGAAGTAAGGTATATTCCTATTAAGGATGCTAAAAAAAGTGTTAATAATCTTGCGGGTATAGTAGTTAAGGAACTTATAAAAGGACCGACCAAAAGTGGTTTAAAACCAACAATACCTGAGGGAACTAAGCTAAAAACAAGCGTCTCAATTAAATCAGGCGTAGCGACTGTAAACCTATCTAAGGATTTTGCTGATAAGCATCCAGGGGGAAAAGACGCTGAAAGAATTACTATCTATTCTATAGTAAATTCTCTTACTGAAATAAAAGATATTCAGAAAGTAAAGTTTTTAATAAACGGAGAAGTCCGTGAATCCTATAAAGGAAGTTTCAAATTTGACGCTGCTTTCCCAAGAAATGTCGCATTAATAAGCAATGAAGTAACATCAGTATTACCAAGTCCTACCTCAACTGACAATCAAAAGACTGATGATAAATCAAAAGATAAGAAAGATGATAAAACAAAAGGAAAAGATGATAAAAATAATTCCTCAAAAGGTAAGGAAAATAATAGCGATAAAAGTTCCTCAATAACTTCCGACTCGGGAGATACTATGGATGATTCTGATCCAAGTTTCAATAATGGCGGAGGAGAAGGCGCTGAAGATGGCGGAGATATATTGGAATAATAAAGATAGCAGCTTTTATAAAATTCAAAATCTATTAAGGAATGAATGAAAAATTACTTCCGATTCTGAGCGGGTGTTCACGAGTTAAGTGAATGCGTAAGCGAAGATTTTATCGGAAGTTATTTTTTCATATTCCTAAATATGGAACTGTTAAAAAATTAAGCGGCAAATGTAAATGATGGATTAAAAATAAGTAAATAAAAGCTATTGTTATTTGGGGTTTAGCTGTTTAAATTTCTCCAACTTCCAATAGGAGCTCTGTTATTCAGACCTTGGTCAAGTAACTCTAGGAAAGTATCTCTACTGACATTTGTCGCGCCAAGAGATTCAAGGTGCTCCGAATATACCTGGCAATCGATTAATGAAAATTCAATTCTTTTTACCAGTTCTATCAAAGCAACTTTAGAAGCGTTGTCCATAGTCGAAAACATGGATTCGCCGAAAAAGCAACTGCCCATGGATAGTCCGTATAATCCACCAACAAGTCTGTTTTCATACCAGGTTTCGACAGAATGGGCAATACCAAGTTTATGAAGCTCGCAATAACTTCCCAACATATCTTCGTTAATCCATGTGTTTTCTTTGCGCAGATTGCCGCAGTTTGCCATCACATCTCTAAAACAGGTGTCAAAAGTAACTTTGTACATATTTTTCCTAAGGAACTTCTGCATTGACTTGCTGATTTTTAAGTCTTTAGGAAAAAGTAAAAAGCGAGGGTCAGGAGACCACCATAATATGTCGTCTCCTGAGTACCATGGAAAAATACCGTTCTCATAAGCCAAACAAAGACGCCGACAGGATAAATCTCCCCCGACTGCTAACAAGCCATCTTCGTTAGATAGCGAAGGATGAGGAAAAACAAGTTTATCTGATAACCTATAAACAGGCATTTTAAGTCTCCCTAAGTTCTAATTTATCGCGCTTTTATTATATATGCTTAAGCTTCATTAATCTCCATAGTTTTATCTGTAAATGTCAGATATATATCATCATTCTTTATATCTATTGTAGCATTTCCACCTTTTGAAAGCTTACCAAACAAAACTTCATCCACAAACAGGGTTTTAATTTTTTCCTGAACTACCCTTAATATTTCTCTGGCGCCGAAGGTCGATGAAAGACCTTTGTTAGCTAACCACTTAAAGCACCTTTCTGTTGTATTCAATCTGATATTTTTTGCTTCAAGTTTCTCTTGGAAACCCTGGATTGCTTTTTTTGCTATCAGTACAGCCATATCTTCATTTATGTGATTGAATATTATTATTTCATCAAGCCTGTTTCTGAATTCAGGCAAAAATACTCGTTCAACCTCTTTGGTAATTGAGCTTTTATCTATATTACGTTTTTCAAAACCTATCAAGGTTTTACCAACCTCACGCGCTCCCGCGTTTGACGTCATTATTATTATTACGTTCCTGAAGTCGGCCTTTTTTCCGGTATTATCAGTCAGTGTAGCATAATCCATGATCTGAAGCAGAATATTATAAATATCCGGATGGGCCTTTTCAATTTCATCGAGGAGAAGTACACAATAAGGCGTCTTTCTTATTGAGTCAGTCATAAGTCCACCTTCTTCATACCCAACATAACCAGGCGGCGCTCCAATGAGTCTGGCAACAGTATGTTTTTCCTGATATTCACTCATATCAAAACGTATAAGAGGAATACCCAAGGTCTTTGCCAGCTGTTTTGAAATTTCTGTTTTGCCAACTCCGGTAGGACCAACAAACAGCAAAGAGGCAACAGGTTTTTCGATTTCTGCAAACCCTGCCCTTGACATTTTGATGGCTCTGACCACAGTTTCTACGGCGCGATCCTGACCGAATATTTCTGATTTAAGATTGGCTTCCAACTCTTTCAATTTTGATATCTCATTGCCTGAAATGCTTTGCTCAGGTATTTTTGCTATTTGGGAAAGAGTTCTCTCGATATCCTTTCCGGTGATAGTAATTGTTTCTATGTTGTCATCATTGTGAAGCCTTGCATAGGCTCCGGCTTCATCTATCAGGTCTATTGCTTTATCCGGCAAATGTCTATCATTCATATACTTTGCAGAAAGCTCGGCGGCGAGATTAATTGCTTCACTGGTGTATTTAACCCCGTGGAAGCTTTCGTATCTTTCTCTCAAGCCATTTAGTATCAGGTTGGTTTCCTCGATGGAGGGTTCAGGAATCTCAATCTTCTGAAACCTTCTTGATAAAGCCCTGTCCTTATCAAAGTACTTTTTATATTCCTCATAGGTTGTAGAACCAATGAAACGCAATTTTCCGGCGGTAAGAAAAGGCTTTAATATATTAGAAGCATCCATAGAGCCTGAGACTGATCCAGCCCCTACTACAGTATGAATCTCATCTATATAGACAATCGCGTTTCCCTGTTTTTCAATTTCTTTTAAAACCTTTTTGATACGTTCCTCAAAATCTCCCCTGTATTTTGTTCCAGCTAGTAAAGAGCCCATATCAAGGGAATAAACTTTGCTATCCTTAAGACTTTTAGGAACTTTATTACTGTTGATAAGCGTTGCAAGCCCTTCGGTTATAGCAGTTTTTCCGACACCAGGGTCGCCAACATGAACGGGATTGTTTTTCAATCTTCTAGAAAGAACCTGAATAGTTCTCTCTAGGATATCCTCTCTGCCGATCAACGGGTCTATTTCACCCCGATCAGCTTTCGCTATAAGATCTACAGTATAGTTTTCCAGAAAATTCTGTTTTTTAGATTCTCCGGTATTTTCAACCAATTCTGCTTCATCCTCGTCATCATTTTCGTCATCACTTTCTTCATCATAGAAAGCATCCTCAGCTTCAGTATCGCCATGGGAAATAAACTTAAGTATTTTGAGTCTGGAAATTCCGTTTTTTTCTAATATATAGCTTGAGTAGGACTCTTCCAGGTCAAAAATAGATGCAAAAATATCCCCGATTTTTATTAAATTCTTACCCGAGGACGCCATATGGAAAGCCGCGTTCTGGATAACTGCATTAACGCCCTCTGAGGCTGTCGGCTCAGCGCCTTCTATACTATCCATATTGTTTTTAAAATATTTATTAAGCTCATTTTTTATATCTTCTATATTTCCACCGCAATTTTCTATTATATCCTTTCCCTCATCAAAAAAAAGTGAGGAGTAAAGAATATGTTCGGGTGTAAAATACTCATGATTCCTGAATTTTGCCTCGTTGTACGCGGCATAAATAATTTTATCCGCTATATTGTCCAAATTCATTTTTACCTCCCCTTATTAAAGCATTACATGTATAATTAAATTGCATACAATTTTTACCAATATATATTTTACTCCTTTTCCATTATTGATTTCAGTGGATAACCTGACTCCGCTGCCATACTCTCAACCTGCTTGATTTTGGTAGAAGCGATATCGTATGTATATGATCCAACTATACCTTTACCCTTTTTATGAACATCCAACATAATTATGGTCGCCTCTGTAATACTTTTATGGAAGATAACCATTAAAACCTGTATGACAAACTCCATAGTTGTATAGTCATCATTTAGAAGAATAACCCGATACATGTTGGGTTTCTTAATTAAGTTTTTAATATCTTCTTTGGATTTGACATTGTCAGACATAAAAACCTCACTCAATATATTATATTTTTGGTATTATCAAAATAACTTATTAATAATGGTATATATTTTGCAATATAAAAAATGGATGTAAAATGTTTATTGCAAAATATATAGCAACTGGTCGTTTCAAAAATTTGATATAACAGGTTTCATCATACAAAACATGAACAATGAATTTTTTGAAACGCCCTTAGTAATATTATATAAATTTAATGTTACACATTTTACATATTAAAAATTAATTATATAAAAAGCACTATTAATCTTACATTTGACGGAGCAAAATAACGAACGCTTTAACGTTATTTTGCGATAGGCAAATGTAAAAGATTAATTGCTTTTTATATTATATTAAGATCAATAATAATTTTAATATATATAATTCTTCACTTAAATTAAAAATTGCTTTCAATAATTGCTTTTTTAGAAACTAAGGTCTTTTCGGGTATATCATTCTCTTTCTTCATTGTGTATGGTTTAAATATTGATTTTACAATTAAATCGCCTTTATCGATTTCCAGAACTGCATGATGGTAAAAATTATTTCTGTGATAATATCTTAAATCTGTAAAGGTATACCTGTTTATATCACCGATTGATTCCTCAGAAACATGGAAAACGGGAGTAAAATCACTGAAAAATCTACCCAGCGATGAGTTCAAGGCCTTCTCAATTGTATTATAATTAAGTTTCGGAAATTTTTCTATAATGTTAATTTTTCCATTTATAATATTTTTTTCTCCAACTAAGACGGAATTTTTATCTTCCAAAACAAACTGCCATCTGAATATACCCAGCATTGACGGTATTACCATGGATATCTTCATTGAAGGATACAGTCTTTTCAATTCTCGTCTTATTAAGTATTTACAAATTAATCTGATTAAAACATAAGATGTCAGAATAACCACAGACACAAGTTCTTCCTTTCCACTTCCTAATATATAACCAAGTAGGAACAGTATGAGCAAAGGATCAATAATTACTATCAGGTTCAGAGCAAGTTTTCTTTTATAGAATGGCCAAAGAAGTTTTGCTCCATATGAATTGAATATATCTGACACCGTATGTGACAAGGAGCCTGCTAAAGTCCATAGAAAAACCCCAAGATAATTTGAATTGGGGAATAGTAATAAGAGTATTAAGGATATAAACGCTGAAGATAAAAGCAGACCTAAAATAGAATGGGTTGCAGCTCTATGATTTTTTAAGTAAACATAATTTCCCCATCGTTTTAGCACAATGTCGATATCTGGGAAAATTGAACCTACGACTATTCCGATATTTTCCGGCGTGGAAAAATTTATGCCGCTACCTACAGCTTTTGATATAGCTGTACCGATAATTGCATGTGAAATTGGATCCATTAAATATACCTCCGTATTGCCTGTTGTAATAAATATTTCGGCATTTTTTTGCTATAACGAAATACTATTTACAAAATTACAAATGTTTTTATAATGTCCTGCGAAATTTACATTTGTTTATCCGTGATAAAAATATTTATATTACTTTTTAATTATTAATTATACACTTTTTTCGTCTATTATGAAGAACAAATTATTTGAAGTTTATACCTGAATTTAATTTACTGCCAACATTTATAAGAGGAAAGCTTGGTATCGCAGCCGTTCCATGTTTTCTTTTTATTTTTGTGGGGAGGGCTATATTTAATAAGTAAAATACATATTTTTTTACAATAATGTATTAAATTTAAAAGTGAGGTTGTAAAATGATGTAAATTCTTTCATTATTAATTAGAGAGGAAACTTTGGACAAGCAATATTCATAACGAAAAAAATACTTTACCTAGGTATGTAAAAGCGTCAACGCCTGTTCGTAAAGCATCAAAATACTAAAGAGCTTTTTAATGAACAAATGATACTTTTGAACTAAATCTTTGAGTTATCCTAACTACTTAGGAATATTGAAAAAATAACTTCTGCTAAAATCCTCGCTTTCGTGTTCACTTAACTTCTGAACACACGATTAAGAATCGGAAGTAATCTTTTCAATCATTCCTTAACACAAATATGGAGGGATTATTGATGCTTTTAATTGAAGAAACTGAAGAATCAAGAATTGCAAATTACAGAATGCTTTTAAAAAGAGCAGCATGGAGAATGCAGTATAAAATCCGCACACAACATGACAAAGAGTGTAAGTCGTTTCTGGATTATCTGGCGTACAACCGCAGTTTTGAAACGGAGGTTTTGTCAGATATTTATGTAAATGATCTTCTCAAAATTATTCCCTCAGGAAAATGCAGATATATAATTCAAAAGACAGTTATTGAAGAAATGACAGAAAAAGAGGTTGCATGTGAATTGAAAATAACTCAACAGGCGGTGAGTAAATGGAAAAAAAAGGGATTGGAAACATTACGGCAGAGCCTCAGCCGCTCGTGCTAACGGTAAAAAGAGCGAAAGATGGGGATAAAAAGTCGATGGAGGACGTATTAAATTATTTTTCAGATGATATTAATTATCTTTCTCGATTTATAATGCTACCTAAAGAGGATGCAATTCAGGAACTGAAATTAGAACTGCTTAATATTATTTTTGAGGAAGCATGAAGTAAAACCCTGATTTTTAGAAAATTAATTTTTATTTTTACTCAACCTTCCCACATCATTAATATTCTTGCAGCCATATATTATCATAACGTTACGTCTATCAAATCTATGTCCAAATATAGTTTAATAATGGCTGCTTAATTTGAAGTGGGAAAGTTGAGTTTTTATATTAAAATCAAAAATCTTTTACATTCGCCTATAACAAAATAAAGTTAAAGCGTACGTTATTGCTATGTCAAATGCAACATAGGATTCTCATTTAGTTTTTTCAAACGAAGAGGTATGATATAATTAAAAGAGAATAGTTTATACTGCTTTTATAGATTGAGATGGTATGCATGAAAAATAACGACTTTGAATTCAATAATATCTCCAAGCTAACAGAGCGAGATAGAGATATTAATATTCTTTCAGATTTTCTAAAACAGTTACATTCAAAAAAGCGTGGGATATTAAGAATCGTTTCAAACCAGGGTTCCGGAGCAACAAGCTTTCTTAATATAGCTTCTAATATTGCTCTAAAGCATAATTATGAAGTTATTAATATAAATGGATATAGTGATGGTAAATCCATAGATAAATTAAAAACCCGTAATATAAATGATTTGCAAAATTTAAAAAGTCACTTATATAAAAAAATAATTGATAGCAAAAAAGATGGACAAATCATAATTATTGATATCATTGATCAGATTGATAATGATACTCTAAGTAT
>JAUZPS010000202.1 GCA_030705945.1 Bacillota bacterium | reverse complement strand
GCTGTCTCAATATTCCTGGCGTCGTTTAACGCGTCAAATATTCTAAGTATGTCAATTCCGTTTGAAATTGATTTTCTCACAAAGTACTCAACAACATCATCCGCAAAATGTTTATAGGCCAATATATTCTGTCCTCTTAATAACATCTGCAGCTTTGTGTTTTTAACCTTACCGCGTATCTTTCTTAATCTTTCCCATGGATCTTCATCTAAGAACCTTAAACATGAATCAAAGGTTGCCCCTCCCCATGCTTCTAATGAGTGATAACCTACGTTATCCAATTTTTCCAAAATAGGAAGCATATCATCTGTCTTCATTCTGGTCGCAATAAGAGACTGATGAGCATCCCTTAAGACCGTTTCAGTAATTCCAACCTTCGGCATTTATAACACCAACCTTCCCCGAAATCTATAAATTAATAACTTTTATCTTTTTTATTTAAGATATGGATACCATTACATCTCCAACACTGACTGACGCGCCCTTTGCAACATTCACAGACGCAACTGTTCCATCCTTTGGAGCTGTGATTTCATTTTCCATTTTCATAGCTTCGAGTATAAGTAAAACCTGACCCTTTTTTACTGTATCGCCTGTGTTTACATTTATTTTAAGAATTGTTCCAGGCATTGGGGCAGTTATAGTTGCTGCTCCCTGCGGAACTACAGTGTCCTTTTTAGGAGCTGCCGGCGCTGCGGATGCCGCTGCTTGAACTGGAGCCTTTGATGGAGCGGCTGCAACCTGAGGAGCAGACGTTGACTCGTCTCTAACCTCATCTACTTCTACCTCGTACTGATTTCCATTAACTTTGATTATATATTTTTTCATAATTTTATCCTCCTATCAGAATTCTAAGTATTCAACTTCCTTGACAGTCTATCTATTCTTCCAGCCGTGTTCCATACCGGAGCTACGGTTGGAACCCTTGTGATATTCCTGACAACCAGTCTATATCCCTGTTTAATTTCCATTGCCGCAACAGCGGCTGATATAACCGCTATTATCTCTTCATCTATTTTATTTCCTTTAATGTTTTCCATTATAAAACCTCCTGATTACTTGTTGATATCCAAATGTTTTTATTTATGAAAGCTTATAAGTGAGTTTCAAAAAATTCCTTGTTCAAGTTTTGTATGATGAAAACCTATTATATCAAGTTTATATGACGGAAACCCATTATATCAAGTTTTTGAAACGACCAGTCGCTAAGTTTTTTTTGATACTGCCTAAAACACTTGGATACCTTGAAAACAATCCCTTATAGAGGAATGTTTCCGTGTTTTTTAGCAGGTCTGTTATCACGTTTGCTTGCCAACATTTCTAAAGCGTTTATAAGTCTGACTCTTGTTGTCGCCGGCTCAATTACATCGTCAACATATCCCCTAGCCGCCGCAACATAAGGGTTCGAAAACTTATTTCTGTACTCGTCAATCTTTGCGTTTCTTGCTTCCACAGGATCAGCGGCTGATTGAATTTCTTTTCTGAATATGATGTTTGCTGCTCCATCAGGACCCATAACTGCTATTTCCCCCGTAGGCCACGCAAATACCATATCCGCCCCAAGGTGCTTGCTGTTCATAGCAATATAAGCTCCTCCGTAAGCTTTTCTGACTATAACATTTATCTTTGGAACCGTAGCTTCTGAGAAGGAGTAAAGAAGCTTTGCGCCATGTCTTATGACGCCGTTATGCTCCTGACCTACTCCGGGAAGGTAACCTGGAACGTCTGTCAAGGTTATGAGAGGAATATTGAAAGCGTCACAGAAACGGATAAACCTTGCCGCCTTATCCGAAGAATTAACATCTAATACACCCGCCATGAACTTCGGCTGGTTTGCAACAATTCCAACAGTGCCTCCATTCAATCTTCCAAAACCTATAATAATATTTTTTGCAAAATGCTTCTGGATTTCAAGGAAATCGCCATTATCTACAATTTTCTCAATTATTTCAATCATGTCATAGGGCTTATTTGCTCCATCTGGAATAATTTCATTCAGTTCCTCGGGAATTCTGTTTGCGTCATCACACTGACACCCTATCGGAGCGTCTGATAGATTGTTGTCCGGCAAAAAGCCTATAAGTCTTTTTATTTCTTCTATGCACTCCATTTCGCTACTGCTCTTGAAATGAGCAACACCGCTTATCGAATTGTGGGTTTCTGCTCCTCCGAGCTTTTCAAATGTAACATCTTCCCCTGTTACAGCTTTAATAACCTGAGGACCGGTAATAAACATCTGACTCGTCTTTTCAACCATAAATACAAAGTCTGTTATAGCCGGCGAATAAACAGCTCCACCCGCGCAAGGTCCCATGATGACTGATATCTGAGGTATTACGCCTGATGCCAGAGTATTTCTGAAAAAGATATCTCCAAAACCGCTAAGAGAGTCAATTCCCTCTTCAATTCTTGCTCCTCCAGAATCATTGATGCTTAAAAACGGAGCTCCCATTTTAACTGCCATATCCATTACTTTTGTGATCTTCCTCGCGTGCATTTCCCCAAGAGAACCACCTATGACAGTGAAGTCCTGCGAAGAAACAAAAACCAGACGGCCGTTAACTGTGCCATAACCGGTTACAACGCCATCTCCCGCCACTTTTTTCTTCTGCATACCAAACTCTATACTTCTTGTTTCAACAAAGGCGTCAATCTCAACAAAGCTGTTTTCATCAAACAGAGTGTTGATTCTCTCCCTTGCAGTCATCTTTCCGCTATCATGCTGTTTAGCAATCTTGTCGGGACCTCCGCCAAGACTAACCTTTTCTTTCTTCGCATGGAGCTCGTTTATTTTGTCTATTGTTGCCATTAACTTACCACCCCATATTATATTTTATTTTATTATATGCTATTATTACCTAGTACTATTTTAAAAATTATATCTTAATTTCTGAATAAATGCAATAATTTCCTTTACTCCATATCAATTCTTAAATATATTTTGCAATAAACATTTTTACATCCATTTTTTATATTGCAAAATATGCGCCTTGATTCATAAGGGGCGAAAAGTTCAGCTCTGATAGTAAAATGCAAATATATTAACTGCATCTTTAATGATGAAATCTTTTTTAAATAAGGCCGTTTCAAAAAACTCCTTAAAAGAAAAAAACTGCTATGATATTTACATCATTTGCAGTCCTTTAAAATTTATTTAAAATTAGGAAGGTATAAGCGTTAAAAACTATATTACAATTAAGGGCGTTTCAAAAAATTCCTTGTTCAAGTTTATATGAGGAAAACCCATTATATCAAGTTTTTGAAACAACCAGTTATTTTTTGATACTACCTAACTGATAAATTCAGCTAAAATTATGTCACCTTGCTCTCATCTTAATAATTCGTAGTATCTTAAAAAATTGAGTCGGTTTTTAAAAAAATTTTTAATATTATTCTACAACTTTTTGAATAAGAGTATGATAAATTCCACCTGAAGAGTTATTTGGCAGAATATACTCAAATGTTATATCTGCTTCGCCAAAGGCTGGAACATCAACTTCCTTGACGAGCTTTAACAATTCCTGCTTGTAGACCAGATTATCAGGATCCATGTCTTTTAACGCTTCTGCCGCAGGAGAAAAAATCATAGCTTGCTGGTAGCTGTTTCCGGCGACAACTGAGCCAAGATAGTAACTTACTTTTCTATTTTTGTCAGTATTGTTCTTTACATGAATCTTTTCCTTGTACCAAATACCCCAGTTTCCAAGGTTGCATAAGTATTTACTGTCCTGAGGAACTCTCTTTACAGGCGATAGAATCAATTCATTGTCATTTAATTTGTCTTTGAAGGAAAACATATCGCTAACTATCGCGCCTTCATTTTTGTCAGGCGTTATATTTGTAACCCAGCCTGGAAAATTCTCATAATTTTTGTTCCAGATGTTCTCGCTGGCATTAAACAAAGGATACGACACAATAAGCGGCGCATTATCAACATCTGTGTCATTAATGTCTATATTCATGTTCAGATTGGCTACAGGATAGTTGTCCGTTGTTCCGCGATATTGCCTTGTAACTCCGTCAAATGGCACTTCAGGGAAAGAGTCTACTTTGGATGGATCATTAAAATATGACGGGTCATCCATCATGCAAACCGTTACTTCAAGTATCTGGTCGCAATCAAATGAAGCTAAAGCGTTTACATAGTCTCCAGCCATTTGATTCTGAGGGTACATAAGCAAAGTAGGATTGTCAAATAGCCAGTAATATTCGCCAGGCTTTATGGTTATTTCCGAAGATGAGTCTTGAACATAGTCTCTTAAAGCGTCTTTCATATAAATGCTGCTTTGAATTGGCCATGAGGATATGCCCTTATTTGTTATCTTGACATTAGCTTCATTGGCTGTTTTGTTGTGTAGGAAAACTCCAAAATGCATTATCTCTCCATTAGTGGTTGCATTTACATGGTCAGCTATAAAAGCATTTTTTCCAATAATGGTATTTCTCCTCATAAGCACGCATACAGGTTGACCGTTAACATGCTTGTCCAATACCGATTCAGGGTAATTGCTGTATAACAGTGTTCCAGCCTGGTTATTACCCTGTTCGTATTTTGCCTGTGTAAAAACCTCATCATTTACATCTTTGGTAAGAAAAGGCGTAGCCCATACTCCAAAATCGTTATCCGAACCGTCATCGGCGTCTAAAACCTGCAGTATCAGTTCATCAACTCCAGACACATCAATATCTATTCTTCTTTGCATTGAATGCATATACCTTGATGGTTCATTTTTTATTACCTTGCTTTCATATATAATTTTTCCATCCCCATATACCCTGAATGCTACAGACCCTCCTTTTAAATACGCTGAGTCATCGAGACCTATTACAGTAGAAAATGTTTTGTATTTTTTATTTAGTGAGATACTTAATAATGTTCCTGGTTTTTCAATAATACTGTTCTTGTATTCTACATGACTTAGTTTAATCGGCGAATCATTAAAATTCTGATCGAATTTTATATTTGCATTGCCTATATATTGGTCTTTGTCTATCAAGTCAGCTGCAAAGGTTGAATTTGGCTTGTCTTTCACGATAAACTTTCCAAGTTTAGACCATAAAATATTTCCATAGGTATCCTTAAGTCCAATTACGAAACGATATGTCTTTTCATAATCAATTACCTTAGGATCAATTTTGTATTCTCCTGCAGTGGTTGGAGTTATACTGTTTAGTATCACAGAGTTGTTATTATCATCTACAAGCCTTAATAGATATTTATCCGCTGTTTCAGTTGCATTCCATATGATATCCGCATCGGTTCTTTTAACTTCAAAATTAAAACCGGGGAAATTTATTGCAGGTTGTGCTGCTACCGTAAAATACTTGACAGAAGAATATACTATTTTATTTTTTGTATCTTGGACTCCTACTTTATAACGGTATTTATCTCCTGGTGTCAAAGTGGCGGGAGAAATACTGTATTTTTTCAAACCCTTTTTTATAAGTATATTTTTCAAAACAATTTTGTTGTCATCTTCATGAATTAACCATAAATAATGCTCTCTATTATCATAGTTATCCTTCCATGAAATTTCGGCTTTATGTATCTCTACTACAGCGTCATCCGAAGGATAGCTTATGCTCGGCGCTGTAACAATAATAGTTTGAGCGCTGTTTATTGTTTTAGATCCATTGACTGTTTTGGTTCCAGTTACTGTTTTAGTTCCAGTTGCTGTTTTAGTTCCACCTACTGTTTTAGATCCACTGACTAATTTGGTTCCAGTTGCTGTTTTAGTTCCAGTTACTGTTTTGGTTCCATCTACATTTTTAGCTTCAGTTTTTGAGTTTACAACTGCATTTACGTTTGAAATGTTCGCCAGAACAAATAACAAAATTAAAATTACTAACTTTTTCATTTTTCCCTCCATTACATTACTTTTATTAATTGTATTATATTTTTAATTATTTGAAAGCTTTTCAATGCATATAAGCAATGGCGGACAGTTTGCCTGATTGACAAACTCAGCCCGCATAACTGAATAATGCTTGCTGTCAATATTCTTGATATATTCCATCAGAGCGTTCTTTTCTTCAAATCCGCTGTCTCCGCCATAATACACTACCATAACAATCAAACCGTTAATTTTTAATAAACTCATAGCGCTTTCTATGGCTTTTGAAGTTGATTCAAATTTTGTGGAGATGTTGTGATCGCCTCCGGGGAGATAGCCTAAATTGAACATGACCAAGGTAACACACCCGTCGATGTATTTTGTCATATTTTCGTGGCTGTCATGAATTAAAATGGCTCTGTCTCTGAGCTGTTGAGCTTCAAGTTTCTCAGTTGTATTTTTTATTGCTTTTTCCTGAACATCAAAAGCGTACACTTTGCCTGTCGCGCCCACAAGCCCGGCCAAAAAAGCGGTGTCATTACCGTTGCCGGCTGTAGCGTCTATCACCAAATCCCCTTCCTTTACAACCCTACAGGCGATATCGTGGGATTGTCCTAAACAATTCTTAATAATCTGCATATTTTTCCCCTTAGGCCATGAGTATTATGTCCCTTATAATTTTTGCGGCTAATAACGCTGTCCTGTCCGAAGCGTCATATGGCGGCGAGACTTCAACAATATCAAAGCCCACGAGGTTTAAGTCCTTGAACATTCCTACAACTTTAAGCATTTCCCTTGATGTTATGCCGCCTGGTTCTGGTGTTCCGGTCCCGTTAGCGTAAGCAGGGTCAACAACATCAATATCTAGAGTCACGTAAACAGGCCTGTCTCCTATACTTTCCAATACTTTTCCAAGGGGTTCTACTACGTCAAACTTATACATATTTGTATTTTCCTTAGCAAACTCAAACTCATCCCGTGTACCCGACCTTATGCCGAGTTGATAAATATTTTTTCCTGCCATAAAGTCAGTAAGCCTTCTTATTGCTGAGGCGTGAGAGTTCTGGCAGCCTAAATACCCTTCCCTCAGGTCCGCGTGAGCGTCAAAATGCAAAATCACTAAATCATTCCCGTATTTTTTAAAAACTTTTTCAATTACAGGAACGCTTATCAGGTGTTCACCCCCGATAAAAATCGGGAACTTGTTGTCCTTTAGAATTTCTTCAGCAGCATCTCCAATAAGCTTCAAGCTTCCCTCAACATTGCCAAAGGGCATGTCCAGATCGCCGCAATCATAAAAAGCGCTATCGGTCAAATCCTTATCCATATACACGCTGTATTCCTCAATGCCAATTGACACTTCCCTTATTTTCTGTGGACCAAACCTTGTTCCTGGCCTGAAACTGCAGGTAAAATCCATTGGAACTCCAACCATAATTATATCCGCATCGTTATAATCATCACAGCTTGCCATAAATTTTGTTGGCAGAGTCCATTTGCCATCTTTTAATCCCATTTTCTTCTCCTTTGTATCTAAAAACCTAATAGTATTTTTTGCAGTATTAAAATGTCAATTAAAATGTTAATTAAAAATGTCAATAACAAAATATATAGATAGTTTACTTTTAAGTTTATATCAGTTTGCGTGGAAAGAAACTTTTTAGCTATAGATAATCAAATGTAAAATTAGTTCTATTTGTTGCGCTGAATGAACAGCCGAAAAAGGGCTTTTCAAAGCGAACTGACACGAAACTTTACATTTGGCTATCTATAGTTTCCTCACTGTATAGACTTATTTAAGGAATGATTTAAAAATCACTTCCGATTCTGAGCGGGCGCTCATGAGTTAAGTGAACACGTAAGCGAAGATTTTATCGGAAGTTATTTTTTCAACATTCCTAAAGTAAACTATCTATTAATAAACACTTAATAAGGGTTTTTCATAAAATTCCTTGTTCAAGTTTATATGACAAAAACCCATTATATCAAGTTTTTGAAACGGCCAGTTATTTTTTGATACTACCTAATCATTATTTCAAATTAAATACTATTATAGTATGTTGCGGTTCAAACAACAAGTCTACCAAATGAAAACTTTTTGTCGCGCCCATAACCTGACCAGGTTCACGG
>JAUZPS010000201.1 GCA_030705945.1 Bacillota bacterium | reverse complement strand
TTTACTCATTATTTCTATATATTTTGCAATAAACATTTTACATCCATTTTTTATATCGCAAAATATACACCTTGATTCATAAGTTGCGAAAAGTTCAGCTTTGATAGTAAAATGCAGACGTATTAACTACATTTTTAATGTAAAATATTTTTTGCGACTTATCTAAACAATTTTTTTATTATCGAATAATGTCAGCCAGTGTAGCGATGTTGGAAAATTACTCAGGAAGGTTGCATTTATACCGGATAGCTGAAGTATATATTCAACTGTTATTTTTAACAATGGATTATCATGTAATATAACCACAGTTCTACTTAGCCCCGCTTCACTAGCTAGGTTTTGCGCCTCTACATGTAAATGTATATTTTCTGAAATACTTCCCTTATAAAGGCTTAAATCAATTATAAGATTAAAGCCGGATTCAATTTTCTCTAATGCGCTTTTTATATCATCCAAGTAATACTCTAATTGAGAGGTTTTATCCCATAATCCTAAAAAAGCAATTATAATGATGTTGTCTGTATTATTTACAGATATTTCGTAAGAATTATTTCTAGCAGTTCTAGTAAAAGCAAACTCATCCATAAACTCACCCAAACCTTCGTTATCATATATAGGAAATTATCGTATCTATATAAAAAGCACTATTAATCTTACATTTGACGGAGCAAAATAACGAACGCTTTAACGTTATTTTGTGATAGGCAAATGTAAAAGATTAATTGCTTTTTATCTATATAAGTTGCGAAAAAGATTTTACATTAAAAATGCAGTTAATACGTCTGCATTTTACTATCAAAGCTGAACTTTTCGCAACTTATGAATCAAGGTATATATTTTGCAATATAAAAAATGTATGTAAAATGTTTATTGTAAAATATATAATAAAGCATTATTAGGTACTCATAATATATATCGGCAAATTATAATAAAATAGTTTACATAAATTTTCATGTTTATTCCGATAGACTGAAAAGGATGTACTGCTAACTTTTTTAGCTTTCTGGCTATATAAATGGTATAGTATACCTTAGGAGAAAAATTATCCTGTCATGAATTATAGTTCACTTAGGTTATATCAAAAAAATAACTGGTCAACTGAGCGTTTCAAAAACTTGATCTGGAGGGGTTCCATCTAAAAAACTTGAACAAGGAATTTTTTGAAACGCCCTTAATGATAAATTTATATTTTGTAATATTTATACTTTTTAATATATAGAGATTATGTTATAATATATACATAATCAATTTGAAACTGTTTATCTAAATTTTCCAGTGAATACTTATCAATACAATAAACCTCAAAACGAATTTGTTTCTTTAAATTCAACATGTGAAATTATGGAGTCTATATACTTTCATATTATAAAATTTCATATTTTCATATAATACCGTAATTTTCTAAACGTTGTTAAGTTTTTTGATACTATCTATATAAAAAGCACTATTAATCTTACATTTGACGGAGCAAAATAACGAACGCTTTAACGTTATTTTGCGATAGGCAAATGTAAAAGATTAATTGCTTTTTATCTAAAGTCAATATTGCAATCTATAAAGGTGGAATTATTATGATTAAAAAACGGCTTACTTTAGGATTTGTTATGGATACTGTAGTAAGTTGGGCTGATACTGATTATTATCAGTCGCTTATTCTCTCAGGTATCTCTGAATTTGCAGAACAAAAAGATATTAACATAATGTGTTTTGTTGCTGGGAAATTGCATTCTTACCAGGATTGGGAGAGCAGCCGTAATATTTTATATGAATTCATTGATATAGATAAAGTTGACGGATTAATTCTTTTGACATCTGCAATTGAAGCTTTTGACTCGTCTTCATATACAATAAATAAGTTAATAAATTGTAAAAATATACCTGTTGTAACAATAGGCGATAAATATGAGGGCTATCATTCAGTGTCAGTCGATAATGTTACCGGAATGGGGCAGGTCGTCGATCACCTGATAGAAACTCACGGATGCAAGAGGCTTGCGTTTATAAAAGGGCCAGAGGGAAGCCTTGAATCTGAAGTTCGCTATCATGCGTTCTGTGATTCCCTTAAAAAACATAATCTTTCTGTGATAGATGAACTGATCTATAATGGCAACTTCCTGATTTCATCCGGAGTTGAAGCGGTAAAGTATCTTGACGCAAATAATTTAGAATTTGACGCTATTGTAGCAGCTAATGATATAATGGCGGTAGGAGCTCTTGAAGAATTAAACAAGGAATTGGGAAATAAGTTTTATGACATACCTGTTACAGGCTTTGACAATGTTGATATAAGTAAAGTAAACTCGTTGACTACAGTTAATCAACCATGTCATGATTTAGGGTATAAAGCTGCTCAGACGCTCTATAGCATAATTAATGGAGAAGAAACTAAAAAGGATATTCAGCTGCCAAGCGAAATGGTTATAAGGTCTTCCTGCACTTGTATTCCAGGTGTTGTTAGGAATGCGGAATTTGAAAAAGATCAAATAAAAAAAGAGTTTATTAATAAGGATTTTAACCAGTTTAAAAAGGCTACAATGAATTTACTCAAAATTATAAATAATTCTAGTGGAATAACGCCAAAGGGTTTCGTAATTGAATTACTTAAATATCAGGAAGAAATACTTAACGCTTTTTTTGAAGAAATAGAAAATGGAAAGAAAGATACATTTCTTCGCAAGTGGAATGAATTATTATTTTTATGTATTAATAAGCGGGTAAATCTATTTTTTTTACATAATATAATATCCACTATGAGGAAATGTATTATTGGTTATATGGATGAAGAACAATACAGTGTAACGATTGAGAATATGTTTCAAAGCACTCGGATACAAATAAGCGAGGCAATCAGAAGAGCGGGAAGTTCAGGAAATGTTATGTCTCCGGAACAGATGTACAACCTTGTAATACTTGAAGAGAGTTTGATTTCAAATATGGATACTCAAGTACAAATGAAATTGATTGAGAAATACATATTTAATTTTGAAATTAACAGGTGTTACATTTCTTTATATGAAGATCCTTTTAAACCCCTTGATTTCTCTAAGTTGATTTTAGCTGTAAAAAAAGGTAAGAGGTTTGATACCGAAGAATATGGGATAAGGTACTCAACTCTTAAGATGCTTCCCGAAAGTTTTATGAAGGAGTTGCATACTGAAAGATTTAGTATAGTTATTCAGGCGCTACATCTTGGTCAAAGTCAGATAGGTTTTTGTATCTTTGGGTATAAAGGCAAAATAAACCGGGCTTTTGAAATACTAAGAAATAGACTCAGTATTGCGTTAAATGGAGCATTGATGATAGAGCGAATAAGGGATCAATCTGTTGAACTTGAGAAGCAGGTCATAGAAAGAACTAAAGAGTTATCAGTTACAAACAATCAATTGCTAGATGAAATTAATAAGAGAAGCGAGGCGGAAAGAAAGTTGCGTCTGATTCTTGATGAATTGGCAGAGTACAATTCTCAACTTCATTACCAATCAATCAGGGATGAACTTACGGGATTATATAACAGACGCGGGTTTATGAAGATTGGATATGAACAATACCAGAATTTTAAAAATAAAAATAAGGGATTTTTACTTTTCTTTGGAGATCTTGACGGTTTGAAGCAGATAAATGACAGATACGGGCATTCTGAGGGAGATATAGCAATAAGGAGTTTCGCGGAGATACTCAATAAATCCTTCAGAGATACAGATATTATCGCAAGGCTTGGAGGAGACGAGTATACTGTTATAGCTTTAGGCGCTTCTCCAACAGATGAAGCGGTAATAATGGAGAGATTGAATAAGAACTGTGAAAATTATAATAAGAGCTCAAATAAACCCTACGCTGTTTCTATAAGTATAGGATCATCATATTTTGATCCACAGGAGAACGTTGGGTTTGATGTGTTGATGAAACTTGCTGATGAAGCTTTATATAGGGAAAAGCAGAAAAAGAAAGCTAAAAGCGCAAATATTATAATATAAAGAAATTTTAGTTGCTAAGCTTTTTTGATTCTGCCTGATTGATTTTAATTTATATAAGTTACGAAAAAGATTTTACATTAAAAATGCAGTTAATACGCCTGCATTTTACTATCAAAGTTGAACTTTTCGCAACTTATGAATCAAGGTATATATTTTGCAATATAAAAAATGAATGTAAAATGTTTATTGCAAAATATATAGTTGAATTGTAAAAATGGAATTGACAAACTGGTTAACAATAAGTTAGAATAGATTTGTAATTAAATATTTGATTTATTTAATCAGATGATCATATGACTGGCGGAAATGGATTTAACCATAGGGAGTATGATTTGAAAAGAGCCGACCGCCTGGGTAACTGATAAAAGTTATCCAGGCGTTTTTATTTAATATTTTGAAGATTTGAAGATAAAAGTTATTTGTTTAGAGCATAAAAACTTGGTTTAGAGTATAAAAACTCGGGTAGATATTTAAAAACAGAACTGTTTTAAAACTTTAGGATTTTGTATATTAAAACTATAATTTTATAAATTTTTGTATCGTATGACTGGCGGAAGTGGAGTTTACCACATGGAGTACGATAAGAGCAATTACCGACCGCCTGGGTGACTAGTATTAAGTTATTCAGGCGGTTTTCTGTTTTATCGGACTGGTAAACAGGGAGGAGGAAGTTGATATGAAAAAAAGTTATTGGGATGATTTTAAAGGTGATAGTTGGAAAGAAAATATAAATTTAAGGGACTTCATAGTAAGTAATTATAAACCCTATGATGGAGAAAGTTCTTTTCTGTCGAAAGGGACCTTTAAGACAAGACGCTTGTGGGATAAATGCAAGGAACTGCTCGCAGAGGAAGCAAAAAATGGTGGAGTGCTGGATGTAGATACCGAAACTATTTCCGGCATTAACAGCTTCGCGCCTGGATTTATTGATGAAGGTCTTGAAATAATTAAGGGCCTTCAGACAGATAAACCTTTAAAACGCTCAGTTGCTCCGTACGGCGGAATCAGAACAGTCAAACAGTCATGCGAGAAATACGGCTATAAATTGTCGGAAAAAATAAACGAGATATTTACCAACTATAGAAAGACCCATAATGAGGGTGTGTTTGGCGTTTATACTCCTGAGATGAAAAAAGCTCGCAAATCAGGCGTTATAACAGGGCTTCCGGATGCTTACGGCAGAGGGAGGATCATCGGGGATTATAGAAGAGTAGCTCTTTACGGTGTTGACAGGCTTATTGATGATAAGACTAAAGATTTTAATAATCTGATAGCTTTATCATTTGATGACAATACTATCAAATTAAGAGAAGAACTTAGCGAGCAGATTAATTCATTGAAGGAGCTCAAAGATATGGCTCTTTCTTATGGATTTGATATTTCTAATCCCGCAGCTAGCGCTTTTGAAGCTTTTGAATGGACTTATCTGGCGTTTTTAGGAGCGATGAAAGAAACAAACGGAGCGGCAAATTCTTTAGGTAGAGTAAGTACTTTTCTGGATATTTATATTGAAAGAGATATTGAAAGAGGGGCATTAACAGAAGAAGAGGCTCAGGAGCTTGTCGATCAGTTCATTATTAAGCTAAGAATGATAAGGCATTTGAGGACTCCGGAATATAACGAACTGTTCGCGGGAGATCCAGTTTGGATAACAGAGTCTATCGGAGGTATGTGCAAGGACGGCAGACACATGGTCACAAAAACATCTTTTAGGTTTCTGCAATCCTTGTACAACATTGGCTCTTCGCCTGAACCGAACCTGACTATTCTTTGGTCTAATGATTTGCCGGCTAATTTTAAGAATTTCTGTACAAAGGTATCAATTGACACATGTACTTTGCAATATGAAAACGATAATATTATGAGACCTATTTTTGGAGATGACTATGGAATATCCTGCTGCGTATCTGCAATGAGAATAGGTCTTGATATGCAGTATTTTGGAGCGAGGTGCAATCTTCCTAAATTATTGTTGATGGCTCTGAACGGAGGCAGGGATGAAATAACCGGAGATCAGGTAGCGCCTGTAACTGAGCCATATGAAGGCGAGTATCTGGACTATGAAAATGTATTAAACAGATTTAATGATATGCAAAAATGGCTTACCGGTTTATATGTAAACACTATGAACATGATCCATTATATGCACGATAAATACGCGTATGAGCGGCTGATGATGTCCTTGCACGATACAGACGTTAAAAGGTATATGGCCTTTGGTATAGCGGGACTTTCCGTTATAGCAGACTCCTTTAGCGCAATGAAGCATGCAAAGGTAAAAGTAATTAAAGATGAAAGAGGACTCATTACTGATTTTGAAATTGAAGGCGATTTTCCTAAATACGGAAATGATGATGATAGTGTTGATCAGATTGCTGTAAGTGTTGTTGAGAATTTCTATAAAAGCCTTGAAAAACATCAGACTTACAGAAGTTCAAAACATACCCTATCAGTGCTTACAATTACATCTAATGTTGTGTATGGAAGCAAGACAGGCTCAACTCCGGATGGCAGAAAAAAAGGAGAAGCTTTTGCTCCTGGAGCAAATCCAATGCATGGAAGGGACGTTAATGGAATTTTAGCATCGCTGAATACATTGGCAAAAATTCCATATGAATATTGCTTAGACGGTATTTCATATACGCTGTCGATTGTGCCCCAAGCGTTAGGTAAGACTTCCGGCAACAGAATAACCAATTTGGCGGCAATACTTGATGGATACTTTATATCTGGCGGTCATCATGTTAATATTAATATAATGGAACGCGCAATATTGGAAGAAGCAATGAAAGATCCATACAAATACCCTCACATGACAGTAAGGGTATCGGGTTATGCAGTAAACTTCAACAAACTTTCGAAAAAGCAACAGCTAGAAGTCATGAACAGGACTTTTCATGGTCAAATATGAGAGGTAGGTAGAAATTATGGAGCTTAAGGGCAGGATTCACTCTTTTGAAAGCTGTGGCACAGTAGACGGACCTGGTGTTAGATATGTAATTTTTATGCAGGGCTGTCCGTTCAAATGCCTGTTTTGTCATAACCCCGATACGTGGGACTTTAATGGCGGCTCCGAATACACAGTAGATGAAGTAGTAAAAAAGATTGCCAAATACATGCCATATATTAAAGCCTCAGGAGGCGGCGTTACAGTAACTGGAGGAGAGCCCCTCATGCAGATAGACTTTCTTGTTGAACTTTTTAAAAAATTAAAGGAGCTAGGACTTCATACTGCTATAGACACAAACGGATATGTGGGGCTGGAGGCAAGAAATCTTGATACTCTTCTTGAATATACAGATCTTGTTCTAATGAGTATCAAGCATATTAACCCTGACGCTCATAAAAAACTTACAGGTTGTTCTAATGATAATACTCTTAAGTTTGCTAAATATCTGGAAGAAATAAAAAAGCCGTTATGGATAAGATATGTTATTATACCAGGACTTACGGATGATTTTATGAGCCTTTATAACCTTAAAAAGTTCTTAAAAGGCCTTTCAAATATTGAGAATGTAGAAGTTCTTCCTTTTCATAAATTGGGAGAGCATAAGTGGAAGAAAATAAAGCTTGCTTACAAGCTGGATAAAACAGATACTCCTTCAAAATTTGCTATTAAAAAGGCAAAGGATATGCTTAAGGAGTGATTTAGGGTGTTTCAAAAAATTCCTTGTTCAAGTTTATACGACGAAAACCCATTATATCAAGTTTTTGAAACGACCAGTTGCTAAGTTTTTTTTGATACTACCCTAAGCATTATTAAATAAGAATATTTTTATCAATACTGGTAAAAACTAATTTATAGCTAAGCGCAATTAAGCGTTTAGCTGTAACCTGCGCTATAATGGTTTTAAGGTTATTTTATATATAAGTTACGAAAAAGATTTTACATTAAAAATGCTGTTAATACGTCTGCATTTTACTATCAAAGCTGAACTTTTCGCAACTTATGAATTAAGGTATATATTTTGCAATATAAAAAGTTTATGTAAAATGTTTAT
>JAUZPS010000200.1 GCA_030705945.1 Bacillota bacterium | reverse complement strand
TTACATCCATTTTTTAAATTGCAAAATATATACCTTGATTCATAAGTTGCGAAAAGTTCAGCTTTGATATTAAAATGCAGACGTATTAACTGCATTTTTAATGTAAAATCTTTTTCGCAACTTATATAGGTAGTATCAAAAAAATAACTGGTCAACTGGTCGTTTCAAAAACTTGATATAGTGGGTTTTCGTCGCATAAACTTGAACAAGGAATTTTTTGAAACGCCCTTACATATTGTATTTCATAATCTGAAGAGCCATGTACCTCTTTAATATAGTTTCAATCTGAATATAAATATCTTCTAAAAATAAAGCATAGAGTTCCTGATCCTCAACAAGATATTTACTTTCTAAGGCTTTATCGATAATACTGCATAGCTTTTTTAAAATTTCTTTGTCTTCCATGACTTTAAAGTTTCTGTCCTTAGCTAAAACCAGCTTTAAAAGCGACGGAATCTTTATATGTAAGTTTTCATCTTGGTTATCAAGCCCCAGAAGCATATCTATGTCAATATCAAGCTCCTTTATTATTTTCAGAACTGTTTCAAGTTTAGGATTTGCTTTATGTCCATTTTCCAGTTGTGAAAGATAACCTGGAGATATTCCCACCTGTTTGGCAAAATCAATAAGTCCATAATTCTTTTCTTCCCGTTTCAGTCTTATTATCTCTCCAACTTTAATTTCCATAAAATTCAACCCTCCACATACTTATATAATGTTGAAGCAGCATCCAATCTTACGGCATAGAACAAAACCTCAAAGCGACTCTGTATTTTAGATTTTAATCAACGCTAAAATCATTAATCTTATTTATTATTTTTATTAAAATCATTATTAATCTTAAATTTAGAATCGCAAAATACCGAACCCTATTACGGTATTTTGCGATTGATAAATGTAAATGATTAATCTATTTTTATTTTAGCAAACTTCCTCTTTCCAACCTGAATTATATCTCCATCCTTTATTTCGATTTCACCGTTAGCCTGATCAAATTTCTTTTCATTTATCTTGACAGAACCTTGAGTTACGAGCCTTCTTGCTTCGCTGCTTGATGGAGCAAGTCCTGTCAATGTCAATAACTTTGGAGCCCAAATCTTCCCGTCAGTAAGCTCTGAAGCTTTTACTCCCACTTCCTCAATATCGTCAGGAATAGCGCCCTTCTGGAAAACTGATTTGAAATTTTCCTCCGCCTTAGTGGCTGCTTCATTGCCGTGATATAAAGCAACAATTTCTTTTGCCAGCTTCATCTTAAGGTCTCTCGGGTTAACAGAATTGTCCTTTAACTGCTGTTTCATAGCCTCAATTTCATCTGGATGGACATCTGTAACAAGTTCATAGTAACGAATAATCAATTCATCTGGAATTGACATTGTTTTACCGTATATATCATTTGGTTCTTCATTTATGCCTATATAATTGCCAAGGCTTTTGCTCATCTTCTTAACGCCGTCTGTTCCTTCCAATATGGGCATAAACAAGCCAATCTGTACATCGCTGCTTCCATATTCCTTCTGAAGGGTCCTACCCATAAGGATATTAAATTTCTGGTCAGTTCCGCCAAGCTCCACATCAGAATTGAGCGCAACTGAATCGTAGCCCTGCATTAAAGGATAGAAAAATTCATGAATCGAGATAGGAAGGTTTGTTGAAAATCTTTTCTTGAAATCATCGCGTTCAAGCATTCTTGCTACTGTGTATTTTGCGGCAAGCTTAATTACATCGGCAAAATTAAGAGAAGCAAGCCATTCGCTATTGAATCTGACTATTGTTTTTTCTTTATCTAATATCTTAAATATTTGTGTTTTATAGGTTTCAGCGTTTTTGAGAACCTCTTCCCTAGTAAGCTGTTTTCTTGTCTCTGACTTGCCGGTTGGATCTCCTATCATTCCGGTATAGTCACCAATAATAATTACTACCTGGTGCCCCAGATCCTGAAAGGCTTTAAGCTTTCTTAAAACCACAGTGTGCCCTAAATGTATATCCGGCGCTGTTGGGTCAAGTCCTAACTTTATAATAAGAGGTTTATTTTCCTTTTCTGACTTTTTCAACTTTTCTAAAAGCTCATTTTCGCTTATTAATTCTGCAACACCCTTTTTTATTATCTTTAACTGCTCATTTACGTTCATAATTCTTTGAGTCCTCCTAAAAATCAAATATATATTTAAATTTTATTTCTATATTTTATCATTTAAATTATTTAAGTTCCAGTATATATTTCAGGGCATTTACAGAGTTAGAATCTCCTGCCGTCTAAAACTACCTGATCCCGTACTTTCTTCAGGCCTTCCTTTATAGCTCTAGCCCTCACCCCGCCTATGCCGTCAACCGTATCAAGATCATCGGAGGATGCCTTAAGAATACCCTGCAGATTCAAAAACTTATCTAAAAGATTCTTCATTACGGTCATTGGAACTTTGGGAATCATACTCATAATTCTATAACCCCTAGGAGTTACATTCATACCAAGAGGATTTTCTTTATACCTGTATCCAAGAGCGGAGTATATATTGTTAAGGTCTAAAAGTTCGTCATCATCAAACTGTCTTACTTTTGCCAATACTTCATCCACATTCCTGCTATCGCTCTTTACCATGTAGTCCTCAACAACCATCCTAACATCTTCCTCAACATTTACAAGCAGTTCCTCCAATTGCATCCTTATAAGTCTGCCTTCGTTGCCTAGCTCACAAATATATTTGTCTATCTCCGACACTATCCTCATAACCATTTCAGTTCTCTGAATAACAAAAGCTACATCGTCTAAAGAAACACTGTCATCAAACTCTAACACGCTCAAATTTCCCAATGCTGTTATCAACACAGAATTGTATTTTTCCAGTGTCTGAAGCGCTTGATTTGCTCTTACAAGCAATGCTGAAGTATCCTTCAATATATATTTATAATCGCCTTTATAAAGAGTAATTACATTTCTTCTCTGTGATATGCAAAGCACAATTTCTCTGGTTTGCTTTGCGACTCTCTCGGCGCTTTTATGCCTAGTGCCTGTTTCTTCTGTGGGTATTGAAGGGTTTGGTATTAAAAGCGCGTTTGCATAGAGTATTTTTCTAAGATCCTTGCTTATAATAATTGCGCCGTCCATCTTAGCAAGTTCGTATAAATGGGCGGAGGAATACTCCTTATTGATAAAAAAGCCTCCGTCCGCAAGGCTCATTACTTCATTTGAATCTCCTATTACTATAAGCGCTCCGGTTCTTGCCTTTAGAATATTTTCCAATCCTTCTCGAAGCGGAGTTCCCGGTGCCATAATCTTCAAAATTTCCAGCAATTCGTCATCTTTAACTCTATCTTCTCTCATCCTCAAACCCTCCGGCAATTTTACGATTTCTCAAAGTCTTATATCAACATATCCAAAGCTTCTTTGACATTTTCAACAGTCTTTATATCAACATCGCTTAGTTCTTTAATCTGTTCCAACATTTTTTTATTCCCTGAAGGTACAATACACTTTTTAAACCCCAGTCTTTTTGCTTCCATTACCCTTTTATCTATCTGACCAACCGCCCTGACCTCGCCTGTTAATCCTACTTCTCCTATTAAAACGCAGTCGGGATCTACTATGAGATTTCTGAAACTTGAAGCGATTGCTACAATAAGCCCTAAATCACAAGCGGGTTCATCAATTTTAAGACCGCCCACAACATTTACATAAGCGTCATAGTTACTAAGCTGCATTCCCACTCTTTTTTCAAGGACAGCCATAAGCAGCGTTATCCTGTTGTAGTCAATTCCTGTTGCCATTCTTCTGGGCATTCCGAAGTTAGTCGGACAAACCAGAGCTTGTACCTCAATCAGCATGGGTCTTGTGCCTTCTACGCTCGAAATAACAACCGATCCGGGAACATTTTCAGGTCGGCCGGAAAGCATTATGGCAGAAGGATTGTCTATTTCAACAAGACCTGCATCCCGCATTTCAAATATTCCGATTTCATTGGTAGAACCAAATCTGTTTTTTACAGCTCTTAAGACCCTGTAACTTAAATGTCTGTCCCCTTCAAAGTATAAAACAGTATCCACCATATGTTCAAGCACCCTCGGTCCTGCAATAGAGCCCTCTTTTGTAACATGACCGACAATAATAATAGAAATACCGTTATCCTTTGCAACCCGCATTAGTCTGCCGGTAACTTCTCTTACCTGGCTTACGCTCCCAGGCGCGGATGTGATATTCTCGTCGTACATGGTCTGTATGCTGTCAACAATTACAAACCCAGGTTTTTCTTTTAGAATATAGTTTTCAATTATACCAAAGTTTGTTTCTGATACCATCAGAAGCTTAGGATTATTAACAGTCAGCCTGTCTGCCCTTATTTTTATCTGACCTACGGATTCTTCGCCCGAAAAGTATAATATATTTGAATTTATGCAAATGGTATTGCAAATCTGAAGAATAAGAGTTGATTTCCCAATACCCGGGTCCCCGCCTACAAGTATCAGAGAGCCTTTTACCATTCCGCCCCCAAGGACTCTGTCAATTTCCTTAAATCCAGTGGAGTAGCGTTCTTCTGCATCAACGCTTATTTCATTGATGCTTATTGGCTTTATTTCTTTTATATCTGAATTGTTTACCTTAGATCCGCTTTTAAGAGGTTCTTCAACAAAAGTGTTCCATTGATTACACGCAGGACATTTACCCAACCATCCTGAGGTTTCGTATCCACATTCCTGACATATATAAATCGACTTGTTTTTTGCCATTCAAAACTCCTATCGTTATAGTATATTTTTATAGTATATCCTAAATATCGGTATTTTGGCAAAATAAAATATAGAATTATTATATCACAATTTTTTTAATTATTTTATTAAATATTTTCTTTTTTTAAGTACAAAATAATAAAGAACAATTGAAAATTCTCAAAATGTATCTTTTATTTAAATAAATTGGAGGAAATTAATGTTTTCTTTATTTGACAGTATTGTATACTTAACGACACAGATAATTCAGGTATTGATTTTTATGGCAGGATGTTATTATTTCGGCATCTCTGTATTCGGATGGATTAAGAGAAAGGAGGACCCCATAAGCAATTACGAACCTGTAAAAAAATTCGCGCTGGTTATTGCCGCGCATAATGAGGAGTTGGTTATAGCTCATATAATAGATAGCTTACAAAAGCAAAATTACCCTAAAGAACTTTATGATATATTTGTAGTTGCAGACAACTGTACCGATAATACAGCCCAAATAGCCTCAGCTCACGGAGCTATTGTTTACAATCGCGTTAACCAAAAGGAAAAGGGAAAAGGTTTCGCCCTCGAGTGGATGTTTGGCAAGCTATATGAAATGGAAAATAAATATGACGCGATAAGCATCTTTGATGCTGACAACCTTGTATCTTCAAACTTTCTTATGGAAATGAACAAACAGCTATGCAAAGGTCATAAGGTGGTTCAGGGCTACATAGACAGCAAAAACCCTTTTGATTCATGGATTACATGCTCATATTCCATAGCGTTCTGGCTCGCAAACAGAATTTTTCAGCTTCCCAGGTATTACTTAGGACTTAGCTGCGGACTTTGCGGAACAGGCTTCTGCGTTGAAATGGAAGTTCTTAAGCAAATAGGCTGGGGAGCAACATGCCTTACAGAAGACCTTGAATTTACAATGAAGCTTGCGTTAAACGATATGAAAGTAGCTTGGGCGCATAACGCTGTCGTATATGACGAAAAACCTTTAACCTTAAAACAGTCGTGGAATCAGCGAAAGAGATGGATGCAGGGCCATGCCGACTGCGCTTCAAGATTTCTCGGAGCATTATTCCGTAAAGCAATCAAAGAACAGGACCTTATTGCTTTTGACTGCGCTTTGTATCTTTTTCAACCCATAAGATTCATATTTATAGGGCTAATTACTGTCATGCTCTGGATTCAGCTGGCTTATCCCACTTCACCATTTTTTAGTCTCAAATACATTTTCCCAGTTGAAGTGTGGAATATCTTTGTGTTCCTACAATTTTTTTATGGACCATTGGTCATAATCGCAGAAAAAAAGTTCAGCAGTAAAATAATACTTGGCTTTCTGTTATACCCTTTTTACTGCCTGACATGGGTGCCTATAACAATTGAAGGCTTCTTAAGCAAGAATAACAAGGAATGGGATCATACTTCACATACTAGAGAAATAACTATAAACGATCTTGAGGAAGCTTAGCTTATCCTAATTTAAATTTATGGATTGCAGGTTTTCATATAAGGTAGTATCAAAAAAAACTTAGCAACTGGTCGTTTCAAAAGACTTGATATAATGGGTTTTCGTGATATAAACTTGAACAAGGAATTTTTTGAAACACCCTAACTGAATATTTAAAGTTTTACATTAAATATCTATACATGGAGTGATAGAGCAAGATATTTAAGTGATAAAATTACAGAGATTAGTAGTTTTGATATGAATATCTTTTGCGATTTTGGTTTTACAGTAAGATATCTATATATAGGATAAGGAATAAATAAAATAAAGCTTATCATTTAATTATGGCTATGCCTGACTCGTGAACGCGCTTTTTCAAAAATTAAAGAAGCAATATTTTATCCATTCCTTATGAATAATTCATGTTATAGATTAAGATGACAAAATAAGGCCCTTATTCGAGACTTTGTTTATTTGTTCCGTCCATATTTACTCTGTAGTATTTGTTTCCATCCTTTGAGTTCTTATAATAGATATAATTACCCGAAATTTCTATATCACTTCTGTCAACAACGCTATCATCGCATATTTTGACATTTTCTGTTCCGTCTAGCTTAGCTCTGTAGATACTTTTTGAGTCATACTTGTTTACATAGTATATCCATCCGTCAAGTATATGCTCATCATGTTCATACCAGTAATCCACATTTCTTCCGTTGTATGTCACATCAAAACCTGTAGGCTCATCATTGACGATCTGAACTGCATTGCCGCCGTTTAGATCTGCTTTCTCCAGCCTGGCTCCAGAATCAAAATTAAAAGACTTATAATATAAATTGGTATCATTTACATAAATCCATGAAACAACATCATCATAAGTAAGCTGCCCCTGGTTTTCACC
The DNA here is from genome assembly GCA_030705945.1 of Bacillota bacterium. GTDB lineage: Bacteria > Bacillota > Clostridia > Acetivibrionales > DSM-2933 > Pseudobacteroides. Next base: position 927 of record JAUZPS010000200.1, on the reverse strand, counting down.
ATTTGGACCCAGCTTGTTTACTTTGTAATTTCCTATATAGTAAATACTTCCGCCGCCCCCGTCAATTTCCCATGCTTTTGTATCGTTCAATTTGCTTTTTTCTGATCCGTCTGTTTTTATCCTGTATATGGACCTTCCATCGCTGTCATTTATATAATAAATATAATCACCTAAAAGTACAATTTCTATAGCCTTATCATCACTAATCTTTATATCGTTGCTACCATCTGTCTGCATTTTTCTTATGCCTCCATCAGGATCAATAAAATAATAAGCATTATCTGCGATTATAACATTTTTACTCTCTTTTGCATTCAGGTCAAATAGTTTGTTGTCCTCAACACAAGGGGCGTAGGAGCTTCTATCCCATTGATGGTCTGCCCCCATCTGTCTGTCTGAAATGTTGAAATACTGATGATTAAAAATGTCCGACCCGTCCTGAGTTAATGGATCATCAGCAGTAACATCCACCTGGTAATATTTATTATCAAGCTTTACAATATTCCATGCATGCCTCCATTTAATTTCATTTTCGCCGTTTTTCACTGAAGTTGATAACGAACCATTAAGTGAATTAAAATCTCCAATTATCATCTGGCTTTGTATTCCAACTGCATTCAATAATATCTGAAAGCTTCTTGCATACCCGTCGCAGACCGCAATATTCTTAATCAACGCGCCATAAGCCGTATGAGAGTCATCGGGCAACGTATTGTTTATAAAGTTCTGTTTGTCATACTTAATGTGTGTGACCAGATAATCATGTAAAATCTGTTCTTTATCAAGATCTGTCATACCTGGTTTAATGAGAGAATCAGTTATCTCTTTAACCTTCTTCTGCATCTGGTCGAACTTATCAAACAGATTCTGGTCAATTCTGTCTTCACTTGAGCTTAACAGATACAACTGCTTTATTGATGTATGATC
>JAUZPS010000020.1 GCA_030705945.1 Bacillota bacterium | reverse complement strand
TCTACATTTTTAAATTCGATCCAACTGTTATTATAGCATATTATTGTATCACCGTTATTTTTTATATTACTCATATCGTCATATGCTACAGCTTTAAGAACAACGTTGTTTGGATTGGTGGGGACAGGAGTAGGTGTTGAAGTGGTTGCCGTAGGAGTTGTTGGAGCTGGTGTTATTGTGCTCTTGCTTGAAACCAGCAGGCTAAACTTATCGAAATCCGCAATATTGTTATTCCCCCTGAATACAAGGAAAATGGATTTATATGACTGGTAATTTGTTATGACTTGAAGATCAGTTTTTTGAACTGAATAATTCTGTCTTCCTCCTGTGCTTTTTAAAGTCAGAGTTCCAAGAAGTGGTCCGTTTTTGCTGCCAAGCCTTACTTCAATCATAGATCCTGCCTTGTCATCAGGCACTGCTGCATTGACTTCAAAAGAATTTATTGTTGCCGCCGATCCGCATCCACATCCATAAGTTACAGGAATAATTACATATTCACCATCATCGCAATCTGTTATATATGAGCCTTTATAACCTATATATGTACCAAATATTGTGGATTCTGCTTCAACAGATACCGGGCGACTATCCGCATGAGCCCAAGCGGTTGGTGTTGGAGTGTAGGTTGGTTTTGGGGTAGGGGTATTATAATTTGGTTGATATTTAGGGTAACCGCTAATGCCAAAATGTTTGGCTATTGCTATCACATCAGTCATTGATATAATTTTATCCATATCTAAATCACAATTAAGATCATAATTTATATCTCCTCTTGCTGTACCGAAACATTTAGCGATTTGAATGACATCAATCATGTTTATTGCATTATCCTGCACGCCGGATATTTCAATATCACCCGGATACATTTCAACCGGGTTCTCAATTCTTCCGAAGTATGTAACTGGTTCAAAGGTTACAGAGGAAAGAATCCTTTTTAAATAGTTTTTTTTAGTAATCAGTACATCAAATATTTTTCCTTTGTATTTTTCATAACTATCTTTAATACTGGCATAACCGCTTTCATCAGAAACCGCTTTACTTATAATTTCATTATTTGTCTTGTCAACTATCGAAATATTAAAGCCTGAATACGCCACAGGATTAGTATAATAATCAAAATTCAAATTAGGTTTTACATAGAAATAAAACTGCGCATCAGCGCTTGTAGAAGAGCCAGTTGATTCAGGATAAAGAGTCTGACCAAAGACATTGGTTAGAAAAACGGATGATACCAAAAGAGATATACCAATTGTGAGTGATAAAAATGTTTTTATTTTTCGACTAAAGCTACTCATACGAATTACCTCCCATTCTAATGTGTTAAACTTGATTTACTTTATGGCATTATTTTATAATAAAAGCGTAATGGTGTCAATTATGAATAACACTATTTTTTGTAAATCGACTATGTAGATAAGTTACGAAAAAGATTTTACATTAAAATGCAGTTAATGCGTCTGCATTTTTCTATCAAAGATGAACTTTTCGTAACTTATGAAGCAAGGTATATATTTTGCAATATAAAAAATAGATGTAAAATGTTTATTACAAAATATATAGAAAAGAAAGCGCTCAACCAAATTTCTTATATTATTTAATTGAATTTTATTTTGATTTAAATTATATTATATCTATACGGAAATATTTTAGGGGTGATTTATTGAAAAATATTAAAGGAACTCTACCTAATATTTTAACCTTAATTAACCTTTCTTTAGGTGTCATAGCAATTTTACTTGCTGTCGATGCTGAGAGAAATAATGCAAATCAGTTGTTTCAAGCATCGCTTCTTGTTATGATTGCTGCATTAACAGATAGGTTTGATGGTAAGGTAGCTCGTCTTCTAGATGTAACTAGCGACTTAGGTAAGGAACTTGATTCCCTTTCTGATTTAATTTCATTTGGAGTTGCGCCGGTTATTATTGCATGGAAAGTCAATGATTATACTTCTATTGGCTTTTTAGGATATCTTATTGCTGTTATTTTTCCTGTAGCTGGAGCTTACAGACTTGCTCGTTACAATATAACTACTTTTGATAATGTTTTCAGGGGAATACCTATTACTATTGCTGGAGCTTTTTTATCGATAATGAATCTTTACAGCTGTTTTTTAATACTAAGAAAAAACTATTCTAATATACATTCTTATATCACAATTGGATTGGTTATTTTATTATCATTTTTAATGGTTAGTAAAATAAAATTCAAAAAAATTTAGATCAATAAATTCTGTTATTTATATAATTTTATATTAAAATAAAAGTGATTAAATTTTACATTCAGCAGAGCAAAAACGAAAAAGCATTCGTTTTTTTGCTCTGTCATATTTATGATTAATAGCGTATTGAATATAGAATGATAATATTATTACTATATAGCAAATGTAAAATGAGTTTTATTATTGTTGTTCTGAACAGCCGGAAAGGGCTTTTCCTGATCGCTCGGGCGAGCAATGAAGAATCATAAGACCCATAAAGCAAAATGATATAAAACTTTACATCTGGCTATCTATACTACAAAAGAAATATTTAAATCAATATATTATATTTTGCAATAAACATTTTACATACTTATTCTATATTGCAAAATATATACCATGATTCATAATATCACATACATTATAGATAACCTAAATTTAACATTTTAATATTCAAAAAATAAAATAAGGCAGAATCTGTTATTTATTAACAAAATTCTGCCTTATTCTACCTAATTATAATTTAAACATATATGGCGGAGAAGCAGGGATTCGAACCCTGGCTCCGATTGCTCGAACTAACGGTTTAGCAAACCGTCCCCTTCGACCTACTTGGGTACTTCTCCATATAAACTTGGCGGAGAGAGTGAGATTCGAACTCACGGTAGCCTCACGACTACGCCGGTTTTCAAGACCGGTGCCTTAAACCAACTCGACCATCTCTCCATATCCAAGCGACGAATTCTATTTTACAATGAAATAGGACTAATGTCAATACTTTTATTGATAATATTTTAGTAACAAATTTTAGCTCTTTTTAGGTAATCATGGTGTATTATAATTATCTTAAATTATTACTCGCATTTATAGATAACCAAGTGCAAAGTTCTATATAAGTTTGATTTGGCTGGTCATTCCGCTACGCTTCATTGCTCGCCCAAACGACCAGAAAAAGCCCTTTTTTGGCTGTTCAACGAAACTAGTATAACTTATCTTACATTTGGTTATCTATTAAATGTTTTATGTTTTATGCCTTAATCTCATCAATTCCATTTAAATATTTCTTTAACGCTTCAGGTATTTTTACACTACCATCCTTCTGCTGATAATTCTCAAGAATACATGCTGTTGCTCTTCCTATTGCTACACCTGATCCGTTTAATGTATGAATAAACTCAGGCTTGTCTTTCATTGTCTTTCTAAATCTTATTCCAGCTCTTCTTGCTTGGAATGATTCAAAATTACTACAGGAAGATATTTCAACATATCTATTATAACTGGGCATCCAAACTTCAAGGTCATATTTCAATGCAGCGGTAAAACCTAAGTCTCCAATACAAATCTTTACTACTCTATATGGTATTTCTAAGATTTGTAATACTTCTTCAGCATCTCTAGTCAATTTTTCTAGTTCTTCGTATGAACTTTCTGGGGTAGTAAATTTAACTAGCTCTACTTTATTAAACTGATGTTGTCTGATGAGTCCTCTTGTATCTCTCCCTGCCGCGCCTGCTTCTGCTCTAAAACAAGCTGAGTAAGCAACATGTTTAATAGGTAGATCTTTTTCATCAAGAATCTGTTCTCTATACATATTTGTAACTGGAACTTCAGCAGTTGGAACTAGGAAATAATCTGTACCACTTACTTTAAATGAATCTTCTTCAAATTTTGGAAGCTGACCTGTTCCAACCATACTATTTCTATGAACCATAAATGGTGGAAATACTTCTGTGTATCCATGTTTATCAACATGTAAATCAAGCATGAAGTTCATTAGAGCTCTTTCAAGTCTTGCTCCTAAGCCTTTATAAAAGGTAAATCTTGCTCCTGTAACTTTTGCTGCAGCGCTAAAATCTAATATATTTAAATTTTCACCAATTTCCCAGTGAGCTTTTGGGTCAAAATCAAAGGCTTTAGGTTGTCCCCATTTTCTTATTTCAACATTATCATCATCTGTTTCACCAGGAGGAACACTATCATTTGGAATATTAGGAATAGTCAACATAATTCTTTCAATTTCCTCATCAATATCCCTAACTTTTAGATCTAATCCTTTTATTTCATCTGATAGAACTTTCATCTCTTCCATCAAGGATGATGTTTCTTTTCCTTCTTTTTTATATTGAGGAATAAGCTTTGAATCGACATTCTGCTTATTCTTAAGCTGTTCAACCTTTAAAAGCAGTTCCCTTCTACTTTCATCTAGTTTCAAAAAGTTTTCGATATCAAAGTTTTCTTTTCTTTTTTCCAAAGCCTTTCTTAATAAATCTGGGTTGTTTCTTATTGATTTCAAATCAAGCATAAATCCCTATCCCCTCTTATTCTATTATTAATTTTGAAATAATTATACTATATTAATACATATTTATCTACTATATAAAATTATCTATACATATTGCTATAAACATTTTATATCCGTTTTTTATATTGCAATATATACCTTGATTCATAAGTTACGAAAAGTTCAACTTTGATAGCAAAATGCAGACTTACTAACTACATTTTTAATGTAAAATCTTTTTAGCAACCTATTTCGACATATTCAATTTAAGCTTTTTAAAAGCTGAACTGAATCTTTATAATAGCTAGAATCTTTATAATTATTAATTAGATCCTGTAGCTTACTCTTTCCTGAGCTTATATCACCTAGATTTATATATGAGTATGCAATAAAATAATAACAATCATCTGAAATATAATTATGCTTTGAGAAACTTAGTGATTTTTCAAACCTATTAATAGCATCATTATACATTTTACTTTTATATAAACTATAGCCGTCCAAATAAAGAATACTAGCTGCTTTTTCAAATACTATTGAAGATAGATAATCATACTTTTCTTTTCCAACTGAGTTTAAAAAGTTAATATCGCATTCATTTAACATATCTGCACTTTTAACTATCTCTCCATTATTATAGCTATTATCAGCAAATAACAATTGATCATACGAATTCATTGTATCTAAGTAATTTTTCTGAACATTATCAAGATCATCTTTTATTGAATTTTCTTTTTCTTTTTCTTTTTTAATTATACTATTTAAGTTTTCTATATTTTTCTTTAAACCTTTATTCTCTTCCGTAGCGGTATTTAATCCAGTTTGAAAAAGCAGTTTTTTCTTTTCTTCATTCGATATTCTATTTAAATAGTCGTTAATACTTTTATCTGTTTTCATTTGACTATAATATGTTAATAGAAGTACGATGAATGCACTTGTAAAAAGAACTACTGCATACAGCCATACTGTTTTTTTAATATTTTTGTTGTCTTTCAACCATATCACCTTCACATTTTGATTATTTGAAAACAAAACTTTGAAGCTTTTTAATTAGGGCGATTCAAAAAAAATTATTATGCAAGTTTTATATGATGAAAACCCTTTATAGCAAGTTTTTGAAACAACCTATTGCCTATTTTATTTTCGATATTGCCTTATACAAAATGATTTATAAAGTTCATATATTTATGAACTCTTTTTTGCTAACTCAACAGCTTGTACTTCTTCTACTGAAAGAATATATGTTGATTTTCCTGATTTTATTGGTTTTGCATATGTTGACGAACTTTCTCTTGAATAAATACCGCTCAAAACAAAGCCATCATCATTAATATCTAATAATGCAATGGAAAAGCTCAAATCACTTCCAACATTATCAAAAGCATTATATCTAATAATCCCTACTTTTTGAACACATTTAATTATTTTATTATCTATTTCTTTTAAATGATCTTCTATTTCTTTATTTTTAAGAATAATTTCATCTGTTTTATCTAAATTTTTTTCAAGTATTTCTTCAATATTTTTATCACCTTCTCCGCTCATGAATCTATTATACTTTCTTTTTAATTTATTTATTTTTGATTTATTTGATACGAGCAAAAAAATTAAAATAATATTTATAAAAAAATTAATACCGAACAGAACCAAAGTTTCTATCTTTAAATTAGACAATGAAAAGTCCATTTTTATGTCTCCTTTTACTACTTTTATTATTTGATCATTTATTATATTATTAAGAGGATAATAAAATAAAAATGAAACGTTAATTGATTCTTTTTTCTATATAAAATCATTTTTAATATTACATTTAGCAGAGCAAAATAAAAACAGCGAAACGGTACTTTGCGATAGATAAACGTAAGAGATAAATTGATTCTAATATAAAAAGATACTAAGCTTTTATTTTGAACATATTTTTTAGTTTAAATTATATTTATGTTAATATTTGAGCTTAATTCGATTAATTATCATATTCATTTTGTATAAATAATCATTTTTATATAACCATGATATTATTAACTAAATTTTTTAAAAATGTTTCACGTGAAACATTAATTTTAAAATCTAAAAAATTCATATATTATATTTAAGCCAAAAACTATGTTTTTTTATAATTTCTTTCGTCTTAATAATATCATATTACCCTTATTATTTTATTGTCTTAAATCTGATTTTAGGAGGTCGTTTTTTTTTGGCCTAGAAACTCCACCATTTCAATTATTCTATCTAATTCCTCCATTGAATAATATTCAATCATTATCTTTCCCTTTTTATTTTTTGAAACTATCTGTACTTTAGTACCTAAAATTTCTTTTAATCTCTCTTCTATCTGTATGAAATTTTCTTTAAGTGATTCCTCTTTTTTAGGAGCTTTTTTATTTAGATATTTCTTCACTAAGTTCTCAGTATCTCTAACATTTAAACTGTTTTTAATCACTTCTTCTGCTATCTTAATTTGTAAGTCTTTATCGTCAATAGGTAATATAGCCCTTGCATGTCCAGAACTTAATGAACCATTAATTAAGTATTCTTTAATAATGTTATTTAAATTTAGTAGTCTGATCGTATTAGCTATTGCTGATCTACTCTTTCCAACTACCCCAGCAACCTCGTCTTGGGTCATATTATATTCCTTAATGAGTTTATCAAAGGCTTCAGCTTCTTCGATGGGATTTAAGTCCTCCCTCTGTATATTTTCTATAAGAGCAATTTCCATTATTTCTTTATTTGTAAGATCTTTTAAAACAACTGGAACTTTTACTAATCCAGCAAGTCGAGCAGCTCTCCACCTTCGTTCCCCAGCGACAATTCTATAAACGCCATCTTCTTTCTTTACTATTATTGGCTGAACAATTCCATGTTGTTTTATTGAATCTGCTAATTGATTGAGTTTCTCATCATCAAAATATTTTCTAGGTTGTCCTTTATTTGGCTCTATATCATTTATCTTTAATTCAATTATTCCGTTTTCTTCACTATTACCTTCATCAATAAGAGCTCCTAAGCCTTTACCCAACCCTTTTTTTATCATAATTTACTCATCTCCTCAGTATATTCAATAACTTCTTCAGCCAATTCTAAATAACATTCCGCTCCTTTAGATTTTGGATCATAGAGTATGATAGGTAGCCCAAAACTCGGCGCTTCACTTAATCTAACGTTTCTCGGAATAATTGTTCTATATACTTTGTTTTTAAAATATTTTTTAACTTCATCTACTACTTGGATAGATAAATTTGTTCTTGCGTCAAACATTGTTAGTACAACACCTTCAACATCTAATTTACTATTTAAGTGCTTTTGTACTAGCTTAACAGTACTCATCAACTGACTTAATCCTTCTAAAGCATAATACTCACATTGTATAGGTACTAGTATTGTGTTTGATGCTGTTAGTGAATTTAAAGTTAACAAACCTAATGATGGAGGGCAATCAATAATAATATAGTCAAACTTATTAATAATTGATGATATTGACATCTTTAATCTTGTTTCTCTAGACATTAAGGAAACCAATTCAACTTCAGCGCCTGCAAGCTGAATATTAGATGGACATAGTTTTAATCCTTCAATAGCAGTATCAACCATTGCATTTATTATATCAACATCATTTATTAAAACATCGTAAATAGATGATTTTATACTCTTTTTATCTACACCTAATCCACTTGTAGTATTTCCCTGAGGGTCAATGTCTATAACTAATACACTTTTTCCTTTATAAGCTAGACACGAACTCAAATTTACTGCAGTAGTTGTTTTACCAACTCCCCCTTTTTGATTTGCTATTGAAATAATTTTCGACAACTACATCACTCCTATTATTAAATAATATTTTTATTTTTAATTTCCCTCTTATGATTATGATATTATTTAAATTTATAATATTTCTTTCATTTAATAATTTATCTTATATATTTAAATAATCTTTTTATATAATTTGCGAAAAATATTCTACATTTAAAGGACAGTTGATACGTCTGCATTTTATTATAAAAACTGAACTTTTCGCAACTTATGAATCAAGGTATATATTCTTCTATATAAAAAATGAATGTAAAATATTTATTCCAAAATATATTGAAATACAGTAATTATTATTTAAATATATAAAATCAATTTTTATTTTCATAAATTAACGAATTACTATTTTACACTATATAAATAGAAATAATTCCTTATTATAACAATGCAAATCGTGAAAAATATTTTACATAAGAAAAAGAAATTAAACATCTTCATTTGTTAAAATAGTATATAATTTTTCACTATTTATAAACAATTTATATATTTCGGAATTTTAAAAATTAATGTAGTATATCTATCACTAAACATATATATTAAAATTATTATTAATATTACATTTTACAAAGCAAAATAAAAAACGCTTTAACGTTATTTATAGGCAAATGTAAAAGATTAGACACCTTTATTACATATATTTTTCAATAAACATTTTACATCTATTTTTTATAGTAAAATATATACCTTGATTCATAAGTTGCGAAAAGTTCAGCTTTAATAGTAAAAATCAGACTTATTAAATGCATTTTTTCTTTAAGTTATTTTTCGTAACTTATATATATAAAAAGCACTATTAATCTTACATTTGACGGAGCAAAATAACGAACGCTTTAACGTTATTTTGTGATAGGCAAATGTAAAAGATTAATTGCTTTTTATATAGTATTTTATTAAATATTTTTAAATTCTATATTATATATAATTTCTTTATTATTTAATTTTCGTTAATCATTATTTTACTTTTATTCATTTTTAGGCTTTATATATATGTTATATCTCTTATAACTATTTTTCAATATAAAATAAATACATTTATTAAAAAATTTAAATGTTTCACGTGAAACAATGAATATTTTCATTTTTTTTAAATAAAATATATTATTAAATCGTTCTTATAATATATTTTTTTATTTTAAGCTATATATTTTGAAATAAATATTTTACATTAATTTTTATATTGTAAAATATATACCTTGATTCATAAGTTGCGAAAAGTTCAACTTTGTATAAAATGTAGACTTATATTTCTATTGTAAAATCTTTTTCTCAGCATATCAATAATATTATATTAAACACTTATAAAGCATTGTTAATCTAAATTTTTATATTAATTCATTATAGATTAAAAATCAATTAATCTTTTATATTTATCAATCGTAAAATACCTTAAAACCTCTCGATAATTTGCGCTGTTAAATGTAAGATTAATAATAAAATTAATATATATATAATATTTAAAAAATATATATTTAGGAACTTAAATAAAATTATAAAGGGGTATTTCTGTGTGGAAAACAATTTTATCTACTTTTCTTTTAGTATTTGTTGCTGAGCTTGGTGATAAGACACAATTATCTACAATGTTCCTTGCTTCAAAGTCAAATTCTATTTGGTACGTATTTATAGGATCAGCATGCGCTCTTGTATTATCATCTTTATTAGGAGTGTTTGCAGGATCCCTAATTCATAAATATATTCCAATATACTATATTCAATTTTTTTCAGGAGCAGCATTTATCGTAATTGGAATATTTCTTCTTTTAGGTAAAATATAAAAAGCCATTCTTATGGCTTTTCTTATATCTTAATTAATTCTTGAAATATTATAATTTAAATTTTATTTATTGTTTACTTCTTTCATTATTGTTAACTAAATGTAAATTAGCTTTATATAGAGATCTGAATATCCCAAAAAGGGCTATTCAAATGTAATTATAAAACTATGTATTTGTTTATCTATATAAGTTGCTAAAAAGATTTTACATTAAAAATGCAGTTAATACGTCTGCATTTTACTATCAAAACCGAATTTTTCGCAACTTATGAATCAAGGTATATATTTTGCAATATAAAAAAATGATGTAAAATGTTTATTTCAAAATATATATATTAAGATCATTATTTTTATCACATTTACGAGAGAAAAATATGAACAGTTTATAGGAATGTTGCGATAAATAAATGTAAAAGCTTATTTTAGGTAATAACAAAAAAACTTAGCAACTAGTCATTTCAAAAACTTGATATAATAGGTTTTCATCATACAAAACTTAAACAAGGAATTTTTTGAAACTCCATTATTTATATTTCTCTCATTTAATAATAATATTTTATTACAAAATTATATATCACTAAATATAACTTAAATATATTATGTCAACAACACTAAATGTGTCATTTTTCTTATCTTCACATTACCAAATAAAAAGTAATTATACTCAATCATAATTATTACTAAAATAACTTTTGATAAACATTTTTTATATATCAAGGTTAGTTACCAATTTTGCATGGTTTGTAATAAACTCTTTTCTCGGTTCAACTTTATCACCCATTAAAATAGTGAATATTTCGTCTGCTCCTATAACATCATCAAGTTCAACCTTCAGTATTGTTCTTTTTTCTGGATTCATGGTTGTCTCCCATAATTGTTCAGCGTTCATTTCTCCTAAGCCCTTATATCTCTGGATTGAACAATCTTCTTTTCTCCACTGCTTTTCTTGAGTTATCTTATCAACTTCCTTTTCATTATAAGCATAAAAAGACTCTTTACTCTTTGATACTTTAAATAAAGGAGGTTGAGCTATATAAATATGACCACATTCAACTAAAGGTTTCATATACCTAAAGAAAAATGTAAGCAATAATGTTCTTATATGTGATCCATCAACATCTGCATCTGCCATAATTATTATTTTGTGATAACGAAGTTTTGATATATCAAAGTCATCTCCAATGCTTGTTCCTAAAGCAGTTACTACAGGCATTAGCTTTTCATTTTCATATACTTTATCTAATCTGGCCTTTTCAACATTAAGCATTTTACCCCACAAAGGCAATATTGCTTGAAACTTACGATCTCTTCCCTGCTTTGCTGATCCTCCAGCGGAATCTCCCTCAACTATATATATTTCACAAAGTGAGGCATCCCTTTCCTGACAGTCTGCAAGCTTACCAGGGAGAGTAGATGTTTCAAAGGCGCTTTTTCTTCTAGTCATTTCTCTTGCTTTTCTTGCAGCTTCACGAGCTCTTGCTGCAGTAATACATTTATCTAGAATTAATTTTGTTATAGAAGGATTTTCTTCAAAAAAGTTTGATAGTTTTTCATTTACAATACTTTCGACTAGGCTTCTCGTCTCGCTATTTCCAAGCTTTGTCTTTGTTTGTCCTTCAAATTGAGGTTCAGATATTTTAAGGCTTATTACTGCTGTCATCCCTTCTCTAATATCTTCACCCGTTAAATTTTTGTCATTTTCTTTAATATAATTATATTTTTTTGCATAATCGTTAAAAACTTTTGTTAAAGCTGCCTTAAAGCCTGTAAGATGCGTGCCTCCCTCAGTAGTGGCAATGTTGTTTGCAAAACTGAATATATTCTCAACATATGAATCATTATACTGTATTGCTATCTCAACAGCTGATCCATCTTTACTACCTTCAAAATAAATTGGGCTTTTATGCAATACTTCTTTGTGTCTGTTGTTGTATTCAACAAAAGATATTATTCCACCCTCATAATGCAGAGCCTTTTCAATTCTTTCCTCAGGCCTATCATCTATAAGCTTTATTATAATATTTCTATTTAAAAAAGCTAACTCTCTAAATCTGTTTAATAAAATATCGAATTCAAAAACCGGTTCGTCAAATATTTGAGGATCAGGTTTAAAGGTAGTCTTTGTTCCGGTTTTATCGGTAGTACCTATTTCTTCAAGTCCTGTTACAGCATTTCCTCTTTCATATCTCTGCTTATATATCTTACCGTCTCTCGAAACTTCTACATCAAGATATTCAGAAAGAGCATTAACAACAGATGCTCCAACGCCGTGAAGTCCGCCTGATACAGTATATCCTTCCCCACCAAACTTACCGCCTGCATGAAGTATTGTATGAACAACCTCTACAGTTGGTATTCCCATTTTAGGATGTATTCCGGTAGGTATACCTCTACCATTATCTATATTTGTTATAGAATTATCCTTATTTATTTGTATTATTATTTCAGTACAATACCCGGCTAATGCTTCATCAATACTATTATCTACTATTTCATATACTAAGTGATGAAGCCCTCTGCTAGAAGTACTTCCTATATACATACCAGGTCTTTTTCTAACTGCCTCAAGACCTTCTAGGACTTGTATCTGATTTTCATCATATGCAACTTTATTCTTTTCTTCTTCCTGCATTTCTTCCTCCATCAATTAAGGTATTTTTGTATATTTTTCATATACTTTTATATTATTTTTTATATTATAAATATATATATAACTATTTTTAAATCGCTATAGGCAACTAAATGTAAAATTTTATATATTTTGCAATATAAAAAATTGATTTAAAATATTGATTGCAAAATAAATAGTATAAATTTATTTTTACATATGGCTATCAATAAATAATATATACTTAATAATTAATAAATTATAAATTAGAAATCCCTTCTATAAACCCAGATCTCTTTTGCAATGTTATTGAAGATATTGGAGAAAGATATATCTTACTCTTTTTATCTATTTCAGTTATTATAAAAGATTTTGGTAAATCATCTGAAATACTTTCAATAAACCCTTCTTCCTCAGCTATCTTTAAAAACTCTTTTGAGTCTTTTGATATAGTAGTAGTTTCTATATCCATTATTGCAATTATATTTTTAATAGGAAGCGCAATATCTCCTCCAATATGTAAAAACATTTTACTTCCTCCTGAATTTTTGTATTTTTAAATTTTATATTTCTTTATTTTTATAAATATTTTCTGCTTATTTTTTTTTATTATCTTTATTGCTATTATTTATATAAACTTATTTAATTATTTATTTTTAAAATCAATTAATTTTTACATTTATCTATCGAAATATACCTTAAATCGTTTTCTCTGCTTTGCTAAAAGTAAGATTAATAATGATTTTAATATATATATTTTTTGCAATAAACATTTTACATCAATTCTTTATATTGCAAAATATATACCTTGATTCATAGGTTGCGAAAAGTTCAACTTTTATAGTAAAATGCAGACGTATTAACTGCATTTTTAATGTAAAATCTTTTTCGCAACTTATGTAGATAATCAAATGTAAAGTTTTATATCAGCTCGCCTTGAAACGCCCTTTTTCAGCTACTCACCGCAACTTATAAAACTGATCTTACATTTGTTTACTATAAAAAACATTATCAAATTGAAAGAAAAGAGGAATTTTCATTATGAAAAAACATTCAAAGCTTACGTTAGTTGCTTTAGTTATGGTTGTAACAAGTATTGTTGCATTCAGCACAGTTTGGGGCTATAGCGCCATAAGAAAAATTGAAGCGACTGCAAATGACAACATAAAAGTTTACTACGATGATCAGTTAAAGTCATTTACAGAGACAGACGGTTCAAAGATATCACCGGTAATAATTAACGGTAGAACATATTTACCATTAAGAGCAGTAGCTGATCTTGTTGGTTTAGGAGTTGAATGGGATAGCGCTTCTCAATCAGTTAAGTTATCTTCAAATAACTCAGGAGTACCTTACAAAGATAATTCACCGGTTGTTACCAACTCACAAGCGCCAGCAAGCACGCAACCTGCGAATAACACTCCGGCGCCTGTTAGCGCTCAACCAAGCAGCAATACATCAGCTTCTACCTCTAACAATTCTGCAACCCTAACTGATCCGGTAAAACTTGGAGAAACATATTCATGGTCAGCAAGCGAAGATTACTTAGGCTCAAAAGCATCCGCTAACTATTCATTTGTAGTTAAAAAAGTTGAACCAATTACTGCAAGCGATATTTCAAAACTTGGTTTTAAGACAAGCTCAGACTCAAATAAATTTGACTATGTTATGATTACTGCAGAACAGAGTGTTTCAAATGCCAAACTAGCGTCTGGAGAAGCTTATCTTAATCTGGCTTTCTACAGAGAAATTTGGGGATCAAAAACACCTAGCGGCGATAGCGTAATAGGCGGTACCGATTTTGGGTTTACAGATAGTTTAAAGGATAGCTCAGAGGAAGTAACCAAGGATAGTAATGGCTTTTTAAAAAAGATAAAACCTGGAGATGTAGAAAACTTCAAATATGAAGGTAAAATAATTTTACCGTTAACTAAAGGACAGGAGAACTTCTTAGTTTTAGAAAAGGATCAAAGCTTAAGTTATGAGAACAAATTTATTTATTTCCGTTTAAAATAACAACTACATACGGTATATATAGCATGGAATGACCTATTAAGCTACCCGACCATCCGCCGAACGGCTTAATAAATTTCAAACCTATGCTTCCCTACAACTGAACGAGAAATTCTATACTCGTACAGCTCTTATCCAACAACCGCTGAAAAACATAACCAGAGTCCAATATGGCAACATATTGGGCTCTTTTTGCAAGTTACAGTAGGTTATTTCCTGAGATATTTTTAACGCATACAACATCATACTATTTCGTGACACCCACCCATATTCAGCTTCTCTATAATTTAATTACCCAACTTTCCCACTTTAAATTAAGCAGCCTTAATAGCCATTATACGGGAAACCTTCAAAAATAAATTTAAAAATATAAAGGAATCTGATAAAATAGGACTTGTAAGTCTTAATAAACCTGACTTTAAATTTTTTATTTGTCACCAAAACATAATACTTACTTAATAAGGAGGAACTATATTTAATGAAAAGAAACAATTATTTAAGGCTATTGTCCACAACGCTAATTATAGCTATTATTTCAAGCTTATTCGTCAACAATATTTTTGCGGATCAAGCTTCGACAACCCTTGGCGCTTATGACAAGACAGAAAATTTTGGAATAGCAAATGATTTCAACATTTTCTTATTCGGCGACCATGAACAAGGGTCCGTTGACGCAGGTGGAAGAGTTGCTGTAGGCGGAACCGCCATTTACAAAAATTATACTGTCGGAGCAAAAATGAGTATGTCCGCAAACAGAGCGGATCTAATAATAGGCGGAGATGTAAATGTTACAGGAGGTATGAATCTTAGCGGGAAAACAGTAATAAGTAAGTCGAGTAAAGTTATTAATTACACAATGATAAACAATAACGTCCAGCCTGCGCGTTCTGTCTATTCCAAAGAGAACCTTATAGACTTCAGTCGTGAAAAAGATAATTTAATTAACGATTCGAAGTTCTGGGCAGGCCTTAAAGCAAACGGAACTGTTAAAGTTCAGCATCAGCAGCTTCTATTGGAGGGAAATGATAAGGATCTTAATGTTTTCTATTTTAATGGATCTAATATAGCCAGTTCGGGAGTATCTTTATTAAATGTTAACAATATCTGTATATCTGTTCCTAATGGTTCAACGGTTCTTATCAATATCAAAGGGGATAACTTGGGCTTTGGAAGCTATGCAATACAATTCTCAGGCCAGAATTTAATCGATGCTGAAAGAAAAACAGTTTGGAACTTTTTTGAGGCAAAATCGCTTAAGAGTTATAACCTATCAATTGCCGGTTCCGTGTTGGCGCCTCAGGCTGACTGGAAAGTTGTCGGATCAGGCAATGTGGAGGGAAATTTTATAGCAAATTCATTAAAAAATGAAGGCGGCGTGCTTGAAGCCCACGAGTATCTATTCAACGGGCATCTTCCAAAAAACCCAAGGAAAAGAATATTATTGATTAGTATAGACGGAATGCATTCTTCCGACCTTTCCAATTACATAAAGAATAATCCTAAGTCTACATTGGCTCTTTTAAGCAATAGAGGAATAACATATAAAAACGCCTCAACAACTACACCAACTGATGAGTTCCCTGGAATCCTTGATCTTATAACAGGAGGTTCTGCAATTTCGACAGGCGTATTTTATCATGACAGTTATGATAGATCGCTACTGCCTCCTGTTTCAGATAAAGCCGGAGATACACCTGGTACTAAAGCGCGATATGATGAAAACATCGACATAGATCCGACAAAAATTGATGGAGGCGGTGGCATAAACCCTGATAACCTTCCTAGGGATAAAGATACTAAACAACCAGTATACCCTCACGACTTTTTAAAGGTAAATACAGTATTCGAGGTTGTTTCTGATAAAAAATGCCACACTGCGTGGATAGACAAGAATCTTGCCTATGATATCGTAAACGGTCCTTCCGGCAAGGGAGTCGGAGATCTATATACACCTGAAATCGCTGCAAACGGCAATGCGGAATCAAGTATCACGAGCATTGAGAAATTTGACGATTTAAAAGTTGAAGCGCTTATAAATGAAATCGGAGGAATGGACCACACAGGCTCAACCTATTTATCTGTTCCCACATTATTTGGCATGAGTTTTCAAGCAGTCGATGTCGGACAAAAACTTCCCGGCAACGGCTACTTAGACGCCAACGGAACCATGAGTCAGGGACTTTCTGAGGTTATGGACTATACAGATAAGTCTTTAGGAAGGATAGTAGAAGAATTAAAGAAGCAAAAGCTTTATGACTCTACAATAATCATTATATCATCGAAATACGGCCAATCTCCTGTGGATCCATCAAAACTTTCTAATATCAATAAAAATGCAGTAATTGATGGAGTCTCATCTGACGATATAGCAAAAACCACTGATGGCGATGTATCTTTAGTATGGCTTAAAGACCAGTCAAAAACTCAGACGGTCACCAGTCAGATTTACAACAATTTTGAGAAGGCTGCAATAAAAGATATTTACACATTTTCAAACGCAGACCCTAAATGGCCTTACGGCGACCCTTCAACTGACTCAAGAACGCCCGATATTATTGTACAGCCTAAGGATGGCGTTATATACGGCGAGCAAAATAATTTAATTGCAAGTCATGGCGGTTTTTCAAAAGATGACACCAGCGCGCCCCTTTTAGTCTCGATTCCAGGAATAAAGAACCCGAGAGTAAATACGTCAAATGTCCTTACTACTCAGGTAGCGCCTACAATATTGAAGTTCCTAGCCATAGATCCCAATACTCTTCTTGCGGTTCAAAAGGAGCGCGCGCAAGTACTTCCCGGAATTTTTATCAATGACATTAAAACTTGCCTTGAAGCAATAAAAGGCGAAAATTCAAACCCAGATCTATATAAGCAAGCAATTGAGTATTATAAAAAAGCTAACGATAAGGGATATAAGGTGTTTGTGAATGGATCTACAATAGATTTCTCAAAATACAATAATGTTAAGCCTGTATCAACTAATGGCAGGACTCTTGTACCTCTTACAGCTATTGCCGAAAGCCTTGGAGCAAAGGTGGATTGGGAGGCCTCCACTAAGAAGATAACAATCACCTCAGACAACACCATTATAGAGTTGACTCTAAACTCGAATATTGCTTACGTTAACGGTGAAAAGCAGGTTTTGGATGCCCCCGCTAAATCAATCAACGGAAGAGTATTGGTTCCTCTCAGGTTTGTCGGAGAATCCTTTGGCGAAACTGTCGGTTGGTACTCTTCTGGTGGAGTTAGTGTAATTTCAATATATTGATTAATATTTATTAAGTAACTAACATAAAAACCATCGCATATCACTAATATAACAATCCTGATATGCGGTGGTTTTTCATATTTATGAATATTAAAGCATTATTAATCTTACATTTGATTATATATAAATAAACTTAAGAAATTATATTTTTTCCCTCTTAGTGTAATGGGTATGCAGCAACTCATGAGCCTTATCGCCGTAAAACTCTCCAAGGAATTCCTTATAAAGCTTTATTACATCCTGATTTTCATGGGATTTTCTCTTTGCTTTGCCTTTATCCTCTCGGTAAATAGCTGCTGCTCTCTTCTTAATAATCTCTACATCGCCATGGTGATAAGGCTGTCCGCCTCCGCCAATACATCCGCCTGGACACGCCATTATTTCAATTGCGTGATAATCAGCTTTTCCTTCCCTTATGGCTTCAAGAAGCTTTCTTGCGTTGCCTAATCCATGGGCAACACCGATTTTTACATCCATATCATTTATTTTAACTGTAGCTTCCCTGATTCCATCCAAACCCCTTAACTGAACAAAATCAACCTGTTCTAAGGTCTGACCTGTAAGCCACTCATAAGCTGTTCTAAGCGCCGCTTCGATTACGCCGCCGGTAGTTCCGAATATTACGCCGGCTCCGGTTGATTCTCCAAGAGGATGGTCGAAATCGCTGTCTTCTAAAGTTGCAAAGTTTATTCCCGCTTCCTTTAACATAAGTCCTAACTCACGGGTCGATAAAACATAATCAACGTTTATTGCGCCATCATTTCCAAGTTCCTGTCTTGCAGCTTCATATTTTTTAGCTATACAAGGCATGATAGAAACAACCACCATATCTTTCGGGTCGATATTCATTTTCTTCGCATAATATGTCTTAGCTATAGCTCCGAACATTTCATGAGGTGATTTACATGATGATGGTATGTCTAAAAGATCAGGGAACTGATGCTCAAAGAACTTAACCCAGGCAGGGCAGCAGCTTGTCAAAATAGGAAGCCTGCCTCCGTGTTGAAGTCTATGCGCAAATTCGGAAGCCTCTTCTATAATTGTAAGGTCAGCCGCAAAGTCTGTATCAAACACCTTGTTAAATCCAAGGTTTCTTAAGGCGGTTACCATTTTACCCGTAACTATTGTACCAGGTTCCATCCCGAATTCTTCGCCTAAAGCAACCCTAACAGCAGGAGCAGTTTGCACAACAACAACCTTTTTGGGGTCATTCAACGCGTTCCAAACCTCAGGTATGTTATTAATTTCTGTCAACGCCGCAGTTGGACACACAGCCACACACTGCCCACAGAAAGTGCACATAGTTTCAGACATAGGAAGTCCGAAGGCGGGAGCGACAACTGTTTCGAAACCACGGTCAACAGCTGAAAGTATTCCGCAGGTCTGGACTTCGTTGCACATTGTCTCGCAGCGTCTGCAAAGTATGCACTTGTCAAGGTTTCTGTATATTGATTTACTGGAACAATCCCTCTCATAGGTTGACATTGCTCCCTGATATTTGAGTTTTCTAACGCCTAAGTCCGCCGCAAGCTTTTGCAGATCGCACTTTTGGTTCTTTTCACAAATAAGACAATCAGTAGGATGATCTGACAGCAATAGCTCGACTATTGTTCTCCTAGCATTTACAACCCTGGGTGTATGAGTCTTGATGTTCATACCCTCTGATACAAAAGTCGCGCAAGCAGGCGCAAGGTTTCTTCTTCCTTCGATTTCAACCATGCAAACCCTGCACGACGCAACACGGTTAACAGCCTTTAAATCATGGAGATTAAGATGGCAAAGCGTTGGTATATTTACATCAGCCAATTTAGCCGCATCCACAATAGAGCTGCCTTTTGGGACAGATATTTCGATATCGTTAAGTTTTATTTTTACATTATCCATATGGTTTATTTACTCCCTTCCAGCCCTATCTTTTCTCGATAGCGGCAAATTTACAAGCGCTCTTGCAAGCGCCGCATTTGATGCACTTGCTATTGTCTATAAGATGAGGTTTTTTGAGCTCGCCTGATATACAATTAACGGGACAAACCTTGGTACATGCTCTGCATCCAATACATTTTTCAGGGATTACATAGTAGTTAAGCAACGATGTACAGACCCCTGATGGACATTTTTTGTCCTTAACATGAGCCATATACTCATCCCAGTAATAATTAAGGGTGCTGAGTATGGGATTTGGCGCTGTCTGTCCAAGTCCGCAAAGAGCAGTGTCCTTAATTGTCTGGCCTAATTCCTTAAGATCATATAAATCCTGTTCCTCACCTTTTCCATCGCAAATTTTAGTGAGGATTTCATACAATCTCTTTGTGCCAACCCTGCAGGGCGTACATTTACCGCACGATTCATCAACTGTGAACTCAAGATAATACTTTGCAATATTTACCATACAGTTAGTTTCATCAAGAACAATCATTCCACCTGAACCCATCATAGATCCTAATGTGGATAATGAATCATAATCTATAGGTATATCTATGTATTTACTTGGTATACAACCTCCGGACGGCCCACCCGTCTGAACAGCCTTAAAAGCCTTGCCATCCTTGATTCCGCCCCCGATGCCATAAACGATTTCTCTTAAAGTAGTGCCCATTGGAACTTCAATGAGTCCTACGTTATTTATTTTTCCCGCAAGCGCAAAAACCTTTGTTCCTTTGCTCTTTTCAGTGCCAATGGAAGCAAACCATTCAGCTCCCTTCAGAAATATAGGAGGAATATTGGCAAGAGTTTCAACATTGTTAACAACAGTTGGTTTTAACCACAACCCCTTTTGCGCTGGGAAAGGAGGCTTGTTAGTTGGTTCGCCGCGGTTTCCTTCAACTGATCTTAAAAGGGAAGTTTCCTCACCGCAAACAAACGCCCCTGCTCCAAGTTTCAATGAAATATCGAAGGAAAATCCGCTTCCTAATATATTATCTCCCAAAAGACCAACTTCTTTGGCCTGCTTGATCGCTACTTCTAGTCTATGTACTGCTAATGGATATTCAGCGCGGACGTAAATATAACCTCTGCTCGCTCCTATTGCATATCCTGCGATAGCCATTGCTTCCAATACGCTATGAGGATCCCCTTCCAGAACGCTTCTGTCCATAAACGCTCCTGGGTCCCCTTCGTCAGCGTTACATACCACATATTTCTGATCCGCCTGACTCTTATTTGCCGTTTCCCATTTCATTCCGGTTGGGAAGCCTGCTCCCCCTCTTCCTCTCAAGCCGCTTTTTTTCATAACATCTATAACATCCTGAGGAGACATTTCTGTTAGAATCTTACCTAATGCCATATATCCTTCAACAGATATATAATCATTTATATCTTCCGGATCAATAAATCCGCAGTTTCTCAAAGCTATACGGATCTGCTTTTTGTAAAACGGCATTTCCCTGTGAGTTTCAATTTTTTCTTTAAGCGCGGGTTCAATATAGAGAAGCCTTTGAACCATTCTTCCTTTGACAACATGCTCCTTGACAATTTCCTCAGCGTCGGAAGGTTTAACTTCCACATAAAAAACGCTGTCAGGCAAAACTTTAACAATCGGACCCTTTTCACAGAATCCAAAACATCCTGTAAGCACTACCTGAACCTCTTGATCCATGCCGGCCTTCTTTAACTCAGCTTCAAGATTTTCAACTATCTTCTTGCTTTCAGAAGCCTGGCATCCGGTTCCCCCACACACAAGTAAGTGCATTCTGTATTTTCCCATGCGATTTCCTCCAAACCGAAACATACTTTATTTTATAATTTTTAAAATTTTGAACATCAATAAGGGCGTTACACAGTTTCAAATGGCTTTCCAATAATAAGATTATTGAGTAATTCACCATCTTTGATATGCTTTCTGATAATTTCTCTTCCTTTTTCCTCATCTATGTTTCCGTAGAGTATCCCTTCTTGGCCAGGGAATCTTACTTCTACAGTAGGTTCCGCATAGCATGAACCCATGCAGCCTGATTGAATGATTGAAACATTGGTAAGTCCAAGCTTCCGAACCTCATCCAACATAGCCGTCATAGTAGCTCTGGCGCCTGCGGCTATACCACAAGTAGCCATCCCAATCAAAACTTTAATTTTGTCTGTATTATCATCACGGACAAGAATCTGATCTTTCATTTTATCTCTTATCGCCTTTAATTCATCTAGGGATTTTATTGTTGCCATGAATTACACCTACCTTTTTTATTTATAATTTTCTAAAATTCCATCAATTTCTTCAACCTTCACTCTGCCATAAACCTTGCCGTCCACTATAACTACAGGGGCTAATCCACATGCGCCTACACACCTTAGACCATCAAGACTGAATTTTCCATCCGTGGTCATTCCGCCTGCTTTAATATTCAATTTATTTTCGATTTCTTTTAAGATGGCTTCAGATCCCCTTACATAGCAAGCTGTACCCAGACATACATTTATGACATGTTCTCCTTTTGGTTCCTCAGTAAAATATGAGTAAAAAGTTACTACTCCATTAACCTTTGCGGCTGTTGTATCAAGCCTTCTTGCAACATGGAGCTGAACTTCCTTAGGAAGGTATCCAAAAATCTCCTGCGCTTTATGCAGTGTAGTAATAAGTGAACCCTCCTTGCTTTCAAGGGAATCGATAAAAAGATCGAGTTCCTTAAACTTATCCTCAGCGAGTTTGTTTTTACACATAATAGTTACTTAACCTTTCCTTTCTGTTAATTTATTCACAATAAATTACACTCTTTATACTTTATATATACCACTAAATCGATGAGAACAACAAAATTTACATTTAGCAGTATAAAAAACTCTGTCAATAAGGGCAACATTTCCACATCATTAATGTTCTTGCAGCCATAAATGCATAAAGATACACCTAACAAAATTTATATCCAAACAGCGCTTTTAATCTATATATTTTGCAATAAACATTTTACATCTATTTTTTATATTGCAAAATATATACCTTGTTTCATAAGTTACGAAAAGTTCATCTTTGATAGAAAAATGCAGACGCATTAACTGCATTTTAATGTAAAATCTTTTTCGT
>JAUZPS010000002.1 GCA_030705945.1 Bacillota bacterium | reverse complement strand
TAGCATAAAACTAATTTTATAGATGTTTCGTGATAAACATTTTAAATATATTTTTTATATTGCAAAATATATACATTGCTTCATAGGTTACGAAAAGTTCATCTTTGATAGAAAAATGCAGACACATTAACTGCATTTTTAATGTAAAATTTTTTCGTAACTTATTTTCGTAACTTATATATATAAAAAGCACTATTAATCTTACATTTGACGGAGCAAAATAACGAACGCTGTAACGTTATTTTGCGATAGGCAAATGTAAAAGATTAATTGCTTTTTATATAGTTATCTAAAGATATGGAACTGTAAAACCTAACAGTTCCATATCTTTAGAAATACTGAACAAAAGTAATTTTATATTATATGTGATATTGACTTAAGTCAAAGGAATTTATTAGTTAATTCGTCCGACTATCATGCGACCTCTTGTGTTTATACCTCCAATACCTTTACTTCCTGACTTAGTGAGCTGCGCGACTGACCATGGAGTTATTGTCATCCTTGTGTCGGTAGTTGCGATTTTTTCTGAGACAATTGCAGGATCAAGGCAGTCTATTAAAACTCTTCCAGGTGAACTTGCAAAATTTGCTCCAGCGTTCATTATTGCCTCAAAATATGATTGGCAGGCGCCGGCAAATACGCAGAGCCTGTTTTTATCAGGTTCATATTTTCGCGCTTCAATAACTGACTGGACGAAATATTTTGAATTTCTGTAACTATCCATTGAGTAAAGATCCGAAGCGTTCTTTTTTATTCCATCGTGACCTGTTAAAACAATTATATCTGGTTTGTATCTACTAAGCATATCCTCAACTGCATGAGGCTGCTCACTTTCTGCTACTGCATGACCATAGCATTCTAATTTATTCTCTCTGTAGTGGTCGAGGCATATATTCAGAAATTCCTGACTTGAGTCTAACTGCAAAACCCTGCCGAATCTTCCAGTAGGTCGGTTTATTCCATACGTATATCTTGAATGATTTAGAGCTAATAAATTCTGCTTCATTTTTTTTATATAATTTAGTTTATCCTGATCTACTAATCTTGGATTTTGTTTTAGAAGATCGTGACCGTCTGAGTCTGCTTCAATTCTCATCAAAAGCCCTCGTAATGTGTAAGATGGTTTTCCGCTTTCAGTATTTTTGATCTCTGTAATAACGAAATAAACATCTTTTCCATATGATTTTCTGACCACAATGTCTCCAACACTAAAGTCAGCCATATAAAATCCTCCAATAAAAAAATGCATATTACATAATATGCAAGAGGTCAGATTATGGGACTATTTGAAAATGAATTTAGGATTGCAAAAAAGAATAGACTTATTGTTTAAATATAATAATCAATATAATATTACGTAAATTTACCAGATATTTCACGTCACTTTAACTTGCAATTTATAATATTACGTAAATTTTCTAAAAATACTTGAAAAAACAACTAAAGTATGATACAATCTGTTACCGTATCCTTGCTCTGTATTCGAGATACAGGGCCGTTTAGTCCGGGAGGAGGTGAAGTCGAATGGTAAATAAATACGAATCTATATTTATCATCAGTCCTGAAATTGGCGAGGAAAGCACAAAAGCTCTTGTTGAAAAGTTTAAGAGCCTTTTAGAAACATCCGCTCAATTGGACAGTATTGATGAATGGGGCAAGAGAAAGCTCGCGTACCCAATTAATGACCGTAATGAAGGCTACTATGTGATGGCAAATTTCAGCGCGGAATCTAGTTTCCCACATGAACTTGAAAGAATTTACAAAATTACAGATGGCATAATAAAATACATGATCATTAAAAAGGATAAATAAGGTGATTTTATGAATAAAGCCATTTTAATGGGAAGACTTACAAAGGAGCCTGAACTGAGATATACAAGCGCAAATAATATTCCTGTATGCAGTTTTACGCTTGCAGTAAACAGGAATTATTCAAAGCAAGGTGAAGAAAAGCAGGCGGATTTTATTCCAGTTGTTGCTTGGAACAAGCTTGCGGAAATATGCGGCAAGTATTTTCAGAAAGGCCGTCAGGTTGTTGTTGTTGGAAGAATTCAGACCAGAACTTGGGACGATAATGAGGGAAAGAGGCATTATGTGACTGAAGTTATTGCTGACGAAGCTTATTTTGCGGACGGCAAAAAGTCTGAAGGAACTCCAGGTAAACCATCATTTGGAGATAACAGTGGGAATGAGGATGGATTCTATCCAATTCCAGAAGATGATGAGTTGCCATTTTAATTAAAATCGATTAATGATGATTTTAATATATACAAGCTAATTGTTCGAGAGGAGGTTTGAAGAATGCCAGGTGGAAAAAGAGAAAAGAGCGGCGGAAGAGATTCCTACGATAAAGGAGAAGGCAAGGGCGGAATGAGAATGAGAAGGGCTAAGAAAAAGGTCTGCGCCTTCTGTGTAGATAAAGTTGATGATATCGATTATAAGGATGTAGCTAAAATCCGTAAATTCATATCTGAAAGAGGAAAGATACTTCCAAGAAGAATTTCTGGAAATTGCGCTAAACATCAACGTCAGTTGACAATGGCTATAAAAAGAGCAAGACATGTTGCGCTTTTGCCATATACAGCTGAATAATAAAAAGATAAAAAAGCCTATAGAACATTCTATAGGCTTTTTTAAGGTCTATATTAAAAATGTTAAATAAAAAATACGCCTGTGAGGGATTATAATATGATAAAAATAGGTTATCTAGGCCCTAAAGGAACATTTTCTCAGGAGGCCACTTTAAAATATATTGAAGGAAGAAACGATAAGTATGACATATATGAGTATAACGGAATATCGGATTTAATTTTAGCGGTTCAGAATAAAGAAATTGATGAAGCTATGGCTCCTATCGAAAACTCTCTAGAAGGCGCTATAAACGTTACTCTTGATATGCTGGCGATTGATGTTGATTTGAAGATTAAAGGCGAGGTAGTAATTTTAGTTAAACAGAACTTATTGATAAAAAAGGGAACCGATCCTAAAAAAATTGATTGTATTATTTCCCACCCTCAGCCTATTGGACAATGCAGGAAATACATCAATGAGAAATTTCCTAATGCCCATATCAAGTACGTATACAGTACGGCAGGAGCTGCCGAAGAAGTTGCTAAAGGCGATGGCTCATTGGCGGCAATTGGGTCCTCTATAGCCGCAAAAGTGTATGGGCTTGATATACTTAACGAGTCGATACAGGATAATGATAACAATCATACCAGGTTTGCTGTTATATCTCAAAGTGACAGCGAGAGAACAGGTGATGACAAGACGTCTATTGCATTTTCTTCAGAGGATAAACCCGGAAGTCTTTATAGAATATTAGACATTTTTAACCTATGGGATATAAATATGACAAGAATCGAGTCGAGACCGGCTAAAAATAAGCTTGGCAGGTATATTTTCTTCATTGATATTTCAGGCCATAGGGAGGATGAGGACTTAAAAAACGCGCTTACTATGGTTACAAGAAAAACATCGTTTTATAAATTTTTAGGTTCCTATCCTGTATTTAAGGGAAATTAAAAATAACTTTATTTTCTGTGGTATAATACTTAATTATAAAACTATACTGGAGTGGTAAGATGGCATTTTTTGATAAGGAAATAGATATAACTCGAAACATAAAAATAATCGAATGGCTAAAGAGTGAGCTTTTAACCGATATTGCAGGCTTGTTCAAGATACTGGTAAACGGCGCTAAAGAGGAAGTGCATGAAGCCGTGACCGAAAGCCTGTCAAATATTATACTGATCTGCTATTTGCTTGGAAAAAGGCTTGGAATTAGCTATAATGCCATTGAAATGAAAATGGAGAACAAAATTAGATTGGGTCTGGTAGAGAAACATGATGTGGAAAAATATTATGGTGATTTATCAGAGTTGACAAGACATCTTAATTGTTCCAGGATAAAGAAATAAGGAGTTAAAATGGAGAATAAAAAGTATTTGTGGGCATTTATCCCCAGAGCAAGCAGTTACTTAGGGATCATACTGCTACTTGTAGTTATTTTGACCATACTCAAATTTTGGATTGGTATGGCGGGGTTCGCGCTTTTTGCATTCATGGTTTTTTTAAATATCAGACTTGAGTACAAGAGGCAGAATGAACTTACAAAATATATTGAGGATTTAACATTTCACATTGATACTGCAACAAAGGATACTTTGTTAAATTTTCCATTGCCGTTTGTTGTGCTGGAACTGGATGGGACGATAATCTGGTACAATCCACCATTTAGAGATATATTTGGAGGGAAGGACCTTTTAGAAAAGACCATCACAACCTTTGTGAATGAACTAGAACCCAAAAAGATACTGGATGGACAGGCTAAAATCAATAAAAATGTTATAATAAATAGCAGGAATTACAATGTCCTTGGTAATTTTGTAAAAGCAGAAAAGAAAAGCGAGAAGGGCGAATTTATTTTGATGTTGTATCTTCTTGACGATACGGAATTTGTTGAGCTGCAGAAAAAGTATTACGATGAAAAAACATGTATAGCATTAATAGTTATTGACAATTATGACGATCTTATGCAGAGCGCTGAGGATGGAACGAGGCCGCAGCTTCTTGCGGAAGTTGAAAAGAAGATTGTAAATTGGATGAGTCATACCGGAGGGATTATAAGGAAGTTTGAAAGGGACAAGTACCTTTTTGTGTTTGAATGTAAATACCTTAAAGAATTTGAAGATAAGAAATATGAGATACTTGATACTGTTAAAGAAATTAATGTCGGAAATAAAATTCCAGTTACTTTAAGCCTGGGATTTGGAATAAATGGTAAGACAATCACAGAGAACTTCTCAAACGCAAGCGCATGTATTGATATAGCGCTTGGAAGGGGAGGCGACCATGTTGTTATAAGAAATGGAGAAAATTTCAGCTTTTTCGGAGGAAAAACCAGGGAGCTGGAAAAGAGAACAAGAGTCAAAGCGAGAGTTATTGCTTACGCTTTAAGGGAGCTGATAGAACAGGCCCCGGAAGTATTGATTATGGGGCATGAATATTGCGATATTGATTGCCTTGGGGCGGCTTTGGGGGTTAGCCGGATTGTAAAGAACAGGGATAAAAATGTTCATATGGTTCTAAATAGCTCTAATCCAACCATTGAAAATATATTGACCAAAATAGAAAAAAATCCTGATTACACAGGTCTTTTTATAAGAAGCAGCGAAGCTTTGGACAGAATTAACAAGAAAACCCTGCTGATAATACTAGATACCCATAGACCGTCATTCACAGAGAGTCCTGATCTTATAAAGTTTACCAATCAGATTGTTGTAATAGATCATCACAGGAGAGGGGCGGATTATATTCAGGATGCTGTCCTGACTTATCAGGAAACCTACGCTTCTTCTACATGTGAGCTCATCACTGAGATTTTGCAGTATGTTGAAGAAAAAGTTAAGCTTAAACAATTAGAAGCCGAGGCATTATATGCCGGAATTGTTGTTGACACCAAGAATTTTACCTTTAAGACAGGCGTGAGAACCTTTGAAGCCGCGTCGTTCTTAAGAAGGCAGGGAGTTGATACGGTTGCGGTTAAGCAGCTTTTCCAGAATGACATAGAGACGTATGTAAATATTTCTAATGTAGTTAAAAATGCTGAGATTATCAATGACAAAATTGCAATCTCTGTGTGTCCGCAAAATGTAAAAAACGCCCAGTTAATATCGGCTCAGGCCGCAGATCAGCTTTTGAACCTTCTAGGCATCACGGCGGCATTTGTTTTGAGTAATCTGGGAAATGAGGTTGTAATAAGCGGCAGATCACTTGGCGATATAAATGTCCAGATGATTATGGAAAAGCTTGGAGGCGGAGGCCATTTATCCGTAGCTGGAGCTCAGCTTGAAGGAATTTCTGTTGAAAATGCCATAGAAAAATTAAAATGCGCTATAATTGAATATACTAATGAACTTAATTCAGTCAGCAATTAGGAAGTACAAAATAATACTTTTGGGGGTATCCATATGAAAGTCATATTAAAGGCGGATGTTAAAGGATTAGGCAAGAAAGACAATCTGGTGGAAGTGAGCGACGGTTACGCAAGAAATTTTCTTTTGCCTAAAGGATTAGCTATTGAAGCAAGCGCGTCAAATATAAATGTAATGAAAAGCAAGAATGAATCCGAAAAGATGAAGAAGGAAAAAGAACTCGCGAAAGCTAAGGAAACAGCTGAAAAAATAAAGAATATCACAGTAGTGTTAAAAGCTAAGGCAAGCGAAAGCGGTAAACTTTTTGGATCAATAACAAATAAGGATGTATCGGACAAGCTTAAGAGTGATTTTAAACTTGATATCGATAAAAAACAAATTATTCTTGAGGACGCAATTAAATCACTAGGAACTACTGAGGCTAATGTTAAACTCTACCCTGAGGTTAGCGCTAAGCTTAAAATAAAAATAGAGCAAGAGTAAGATCAGATTAGGTAGTATCAAAAAATAAATTGGTCAACTGGGAGTTTCAAAAACTTGATATAATGGGTTTTTATCATACAAAACTTGAACAAGGAATTTTTTGGAACTCCCTTATTACAGGTAGGATTTGTTATAAAACTGGTTTAAGAAGGTGCAGTATAATGGATGTCGGTTCTTTAGGAAGAGTACCGCCTCAAAGTATAGAGGCTGAGCAGTCTGTTTTGGGTTCTATGCTGCTTGATAAAGAGGTAATACCCATCATAACCGAGATTTTAAAGAATGAGGATTTTTACAGGGCTGATAATAAAGAGATATTTGAGGCTATAATGGATCTTTTTGATAATGGAGAGCCTATAGATCTCATCACAGTTTCAGAACAGTTAAAACTAAGGGGAACTATTGATAATATTGGGGGGTTGGAATATCTGACCAATATTGCAAGCGCTGTTCCCACTACAGCGAACGCAAGATATTATGCAAAAATTGTTGAGGAAAAGTCGGTATTAAGAAAACTTATCAAGGCTTCCTCAGAAATTGTAAATATGGGTTATGAAGCTTCGGAAGAACTTTCTTTTATTGTTGACAGAGCGGAGAAGAGCATATTTGATGTCCTTCAAAAAAGAAGTACTCAGGGCTTTGCTCCTATAAAGGAAGTGCTTGTAGACACATTTAATAAGCTTGAAGAACTTTATAACAACAAGGGTCATATAACAGGCATCCCGACAAGATTTGTTGACCTCGACTACAAGACCTCAGGCTTGCATAACTCGGACCTTATACTGGTCGCCGCAAGGCCTGCCATGGGTAAAACCGCATTCGCGCTCAATGTTGCTCAGAATGCCGCAGTGTACTCAGGCGTTCCTGTTGCGGTATTCAGTCTTGAAATGTCCAAGGAGCAGTTAGTTAGCAGAATGCTGTGCAGTGAGGCGATGGTAGACAGTCAGAAGATTAAGACAGGAAAACTTGAAGATGATGATTGGAAAAAAATTGCCCGCGCGCTAGGACCTCTGGCTGAAGCGCCGATTTATATCGATGATACTCCAGGGATATCCATTTCAGAAGTGAGGGCTAAATGCAGAAGACTGAAACTTGAAAAGAACCTTGGATTGGTTGTAATAGACTATCTTCAGTTAATGCAGGGTAGGGGCAAGAATGAAAGCAGACAACAGGAAATATCGGATATTTCAAGATCCCTGAAGATCTTGGCAAAGGAGATAAATGTACCGATTATAACACTTTCTCAGTTAAGCCGCGCCCCGGAAGCGAGAGCAGATCACAGACCTATTCTAAGTGACTTGAGAGAATCAGGAGCTATAGAACAGGATGCTGACATAGTTATGTTCTTGTACAGAGATGATTATTACAATCCGGAATCTGAGAAGAAAAATATTGCAGAGTTGATTTTAGCAAAGCATAGAAGCGGCTCTACCGGCACGGTTGAACTTACATGGCTCGGACAGTACACAAAATTTGCAAATGTTGAAAAATACAGGACATAGAAATTCAATATGGAAAAAAGCTTAATTAATAAGGTTATTGATACAATTACAAAGAATAGTTTATTTTCACAAGGGGATACTGTTATTGTTGGCATATCAGGTGGTCCTGATTCAGTATGTCTGGTTCATGCTCTGCATTACATATCTCTACAATTCAGTTTAAAAGTAATCGCAGTTCATATTAATCATATGCTGCGTGGTGAAGAGGCGGATTTAGATGAGAGTTATGCTCTCGAATTATGCCGTGAATTATCAATACCATTTTATTCTGACAAGATCGATGTTAGGAGAATGGCAATACAAGAGTCGAAATCTTTGGAAGAGGCTGGTAGGATCGTCAGGTACAAACAATTTGAGTTTTATGCCGACAAATTCGACGCTCAAAAGATAGCTGTTGCTCATAATCGAAATGATCAGGTTGAAACAGTCCTTATGAATATAATCAGAGGAACAGGATTGGACGGATTAAAGGGCATTCAATATAAAAGAGGCAGGATAGTACGCCCTCTCCTTGATATCGACAGACAGGAAATAGAAAAATATTGTAAAGCGAATAACTTATCTCCAAGGATCGATAGTTCAAATTTACAAAACTCATATACGCGTAATAAAATTCGTCTGGAACTTATACCATTTATAAATGAGCGATTTAATTCAGATTTGACTGGAAGTCTTTTAAGAACTTCTGAAATTATACGGGACGATCTTTACTTTATTGAAGAATATACTGATATGGCTTTTGATAAATGTGTTATAGAACAAAACAATAATAAAATTGTACTTAATATCAAAATTCTAAAGGATTTTCATAATTCTATAAAGAATAGAATAGTAAGATTAGCCATTAAAAGGATCAAAGGGAACTTAAATGGCATAGAGAAAAAACATATAGATGGATTAATTGAGTTGGGATTAGCCGGAAGGACCGGTTCTAAAATATCTCTTCCATGCAGACTTCAAGGAGAAAAATCCTATGATCAATTAAAAATTTCTTTACTTGCAAATAAAGATAAAATTAATGACAATAATGGCAGCGATAAAGAAGAAATACCTGTCACAATACCAGGGGTTACAGAGTATTATTCTTCCGGGGCTTTTTTAGAAGCTGAAATAATTGAGAGAAATGAGAATATAAACAAACTCTTGAAGGTTTCACAAAATTCTTACATACAATACTTTGATTATGAAAAGCTAAAAACGGGAATATATTTAAGAAATAGGAAAGATGGAGATTATTTTAAACCTTATAATGGAAATGGTCAAAAAAAACTCAAAGAATACTTTATAGATTCTAAGGTTCCTAGAGACGAAAGAGATAGAAAGGCGCTTATAGCAATTGGAAAAGAAGTTGTTTGGATTATCGGAAGTAAAACAAGTGATAAATTTAAAGTAAATGAAAATACTAAGTATATATTAAAGCTGGAATTTAAAAATTGGAATATGTAAATACGCGTAAATAGGAAAGTTTCGAAATTGTTATTTAATTAGGGGTGATTATAACTGGACGCGATTAAAAAAATACTGATTAGTAAAGAAGAATTAGACGCAAAAATCAAAGATATGGGAAATAGGATATCCTCCGACTACGAAGGTAAGGAATTAATACTGGTAGGAGTTCTAAAGGGCGGATTCGTTTTCCTTGCGGATTTGATGAGGGAAATAAAGATTCCTGTAGATATTGATTTCATTTCAGTTTCAAGTTATGGCAATTCATCAAAATCTTCGGGGGTTGTAAGAATAATTAAGGATATAGATACCTCAATAACAAATAAACATGTTTTGATTGTTGAGGATATTGTTGATACCGGACTTACTCTGAAATATCTCAAAGAAATGTTGTATACCAGAGGACCTTTAAGTGTAAAGATATGTACTGCGTTAGATAAGCCTTCCAGGAGAAAAGTCCATATTGACATTGATTATGAGGGATTCACGATTCCTGATGAGTTTGTTGTAGGTTTCGGGCTTGATTATTCTGGAAAGTACAGAAATTTACCTGATTTGTGTATACTAAAAGAAGATGCATATTCATAAATTTTAATTACACATTTATTGTGTTTTATTAAAGTATATGTTAATATATAGTATTTAATAATCATACTATAGTAAAACCACAATTAATCATACGTTAAGCGAAGTCAAATCAACTCTTTCGTATGGCTTTTGAACAAACGGTATTGTTTAAGATAATGTTAATGATTACTTAATGTTAAATATTACTTAATTTTATTATTTGAAGTTTATATATCTATTGAAAAATGTCGTTTGGATTTATATAAAATAATAAGGAGTGAGCTGTTTGAAGTATTTCAGAGGAATAAGTTTTTATATAGTACTGTTGGTTATAATACTGGCCATTCTTTCCATATTCAGTTTGAGTCAGGATCCTGAATCTAAGAGCTACACAGTGCTGTTATCGCAATTGAATAGTGTTCAATCCATAACCTTAGAGGGAAATAAAGCAACTGTTATTCTCAATAAGGCTTCGGGAGGATCAAAATACACTGTTGTAATTCCATCTATTGATAAATTTTTAGATGAGGTAAATCCATTAGTTAAGGATAAAAAGATTATCCTGGAAGGTAAACTTCCTTCAACAGCTCCTTGGTGGGTTACAATATTACCTACAGTTGGTCTTATAGTAATATTTATATTATTCTGGGTATTTTTCCTACAACAATCTCAGGGTGGCGGAGGAAGCCGTGTAATGTCTTTTGGTAAAAGCCGCGCTAAGATGAGTGTTGATGAAAAGAAGAAAGTTACATTTGAAGATGTTGCAGGCGCAGATGAAGAAAAGGAAGAACTTAAAGAAATTGTTGAGTTTCTAAAGCAGCCTAGAAAATTCGTCGAATTAGGCGCTAGAATCCCAAAGGGAGTACTTTTGGTGGGACCTCCAGGAACAGGTAAGACTTTGCTTGCCAAAGCTGTGTCTGGTGAGGCCGGTGTTCCGTTTTTCAGCATAAGCGGTTCTGATTTTGTTGAAATGTTTGTCGGTGTTGGAGCATCAAGAGTTAGAGATTTATTTGACCAAGCTAAAAAGAATTCGCCTTGTATTGTATTTATAGATGAAATAGACGCTGTTGGCCGCCATAGAGGAGCAGGGCTCGGCGGTGGTCATGATGAACGTGAACAGACTTTGAACCAGCTGCTTGTTGAGATGGACGGATTTGGACTTAATGAAGGTGTTATTATTCTTGCCGCAACAAACAGACCGGATATTCTGGATCCTGCTTTATTAAGGCCTGGAAGATTTGATAGAAGAGTAATTGTCGGTTATCCTGATATTAAAGGAAGAGAACAGATTTTAAAGGTGCACGCAAGAGGTAAGCCGTTAGGGCATGATGTAAAACTTGACGAAATAGCTAAAAACACGTCAGGATTTACAGGAGCGGATCTTGAGAATCTACTCAATGAGGCGGCATTGCTTGCTGCAAGAAAAGATAAGAAGCAGATATCATTTGATGAAATTAAGGAAGCAACCTTCAAGGTTGTTATGGGACCTGAAAAGAAGAGCAGAGTTATGAGTGAAAAAGAAAAGAAACTTACTGCTTACCATGAGGCAGGCCATGCAATAGCTATTAAAGTGATTTCTTCTACCAACAAAGTGGATAGAATATCAATAATTCCTGCAGGTATGGCAGGTGGATATACTTCAGCAAGACCAGAAGAGGACATTACCCATTACACAAAATCGCAACTGATTGAGAGCATTGTCATTGCCCTTGGCGGTAGAGCTGCGGAAGAGATAGTTTTAGGTGAAGTAAGCACTGGCGCGTCTAGTGATTTGAAGCGGGCTAATAGTGTTGCCAGAGACATTATAATAAAGTATGGTATGAGCGATAAGCTGACAAATCTCATATTCGGAAACGAAAATGACGAGGTTTTTATCGGAAGAGACTTTGCTCAATCAAAGAATTACAGCGAAGAGACAGCTTCGGTAATAGATAATGAGATAAAGAGCATAATTGATAACGCGTATGAAAAAACTATTAGCTTGTTAAAGGAAAATATAAACAGACTTCATAATGTGGCGAATATATTATTAGAAAAAGAGAAAATTGAAGGTCCAGAGTTTGAAGAAGTTTTCGCAAGCGCTTAATTTGTTGTAACGTCCTTAAACCGATTTGAATATAAAAATATTGTAAAAAAGATTTTATTATGTAAAAAAAGGCAATTTTTTGCTTGACGTCTAATAAGCCATATGGTATATTATTTTTAGATAAAATCAATACTTGCTTAACGTATCCAGTAGTAAGTAAATAGTTATATTAAATAAGCAGTTATATAACGAAAATGATTTTATTGAATTCTACAAATTAATATTGACCTTATCAAGAGAGGTGGAGGGACTGAGCCCTATGAAACCCGGCAACCGGCTTATTGTATCGGTGCCAATTCCTGCAGAATATTTGCAAATATTCTGAAAGATGAGGAAAGCGTATGTTTAACCTCTTCTTTTGAAGGGGTTTTTTTGTACTCCTTGGGAACGACAGAAAAGATCTAATCTATATAAAAAGCACTATTAATCTTACATTTGACGGAGCAAAATAACGAATGCTTTAACGTTATTTTGTGATAGGCAAATGTAAAAGATTAATTGCTTTTTATCTATAAAATAGATTAATTGTCTAAAAAATAAAATTGTACAAGCGGAGGAATTAAAATGGGAAGAATATTATTTACTTCAGAATCAGTAACAGAGGGGCATCCAGATAAAATTTGCGATCAGATATCTGATTCAGTGCTGGATGCAATATTTGAAAAGGATCCAAATGCAAGGGTAGCCTGCGAGACTGCCGTAACAACGGGATTAGTGCTTGTAATGGGTGAAATTACAACTAATTGTTATGTTGATATACCTCGCATCGTAAGAAATACCATAAGAGAAATTGGTTATGACAGAGCAAAATATGGTTTTGACTGTGATACATGCTCCGTCATCACTTCAATAGACGAGCAGTCGCCTGATATTGCCATGGGTGTAAATAAGGCTCTAGAAGCAAAGAAAGGTGAAATGACCGATGCAGAAATAGAAGCCATTGGCGCAGGCGACCAGGGCATGATGTTCGGTTTTGCTTGCGACGAGACGCCAGAGCTCATGCCGATGCCGATCTCGCTGGCGCATAAACTTGTAAAGAAACTGACTGATATAAGAAAAGCAGGCAAAGTAAAATATCTAAGACCTGATGGAAAATCACAGGTTACTGTCGAGTATGAAGACAATAGGCCGGTAAGAGTTGATACAATAGTAATTTCTACTCAGCACAGCGCTGATGTAGACCATGATACAATCGAAAAAGACTTAATTGAACTAGTAATTAAGCCCACTATACCTGCTGAATTGATTGACTCAAATACAAAAATTCTTATTAACCCTACGGGAAGATTTGTAGTTGGGGGACCTCAAGGAGATTCAGGATTGACAGGAAGAAAGATCATTGTTGACACATATGGAGGATATGCAAGACATGGAGGCGGAGCTTTCTCAGGCAAAGATCCGACAAAAGTTGACCGTTCAGCAGCTTATGCAGCAAGGTATGTCGCTAAAAATATCGTAGCTGCGGGATTGGCAAAAAGATGTGAAGTACAGCTGGCTTACGCAATCGGAGTAGCTCGGCCGGTATCTATTTTGGTTGATACTTTCGGAACCGGTAAAATTTCTGAGGATAAGCTTGTTAGGTTAGTTCAAAAGAACTTTGATTTAAGACCTGCAGGTATAATAAAGACACTGGAATTAAGAAGACCAATTTACAAGCAGACAGCAGCGTATGGTCATTTTGGACGTACTGATGTTGAATTATCATGGGAAAAGACAGATAAGGCTGATATATTAAAAAGAGAGGCAGAGATTATATAACAAGTTAATATTTTATTGCAAAATACATAAGGGCGTTTCGGACATTATTTTATGCAACTTCTGACAAGCCGTGAAAACAGCTTATTCCGAAGTTATCTATAGAAAAATGTCTGAAACGCTTTATTTTTATTTGTTCTAATCTTATTGTAACCTTTTATGTTTTTCCAGAATAAATTAATTTATGGGGGTGTATTATAATGTTTAATATAATTCCTGAAATACTTATTTATTTACTGGCAGTGTATGGTATGTTATCACTGGTAATAAGTGTTGTGGATTCCATAACTCAGCATAAGACAACTAAAAATTCCGACGCGAAGTTGGTTTTGATTGTTAAAAACCAACAGGATACGGTTGAAGGGCTTGTAAGGGGCATGCTTACAGGAGGAGCTATAAGAAACATAATTATGAACGGAAAGCTCAATATCATTGATATGGGCTCAAATGATGACACTCTGCAGATTCTTACCAAACTAAAAAATAGCTATGATGTGATTGATATTTACAATAAAACAGAAAGAAACGAAATATTTAAGGATTTTGCTGACAATGAAAAAAGGGCGCTCGGTAAAGAATGAGCTATATAAAAGGGCGCAATGAAATCAATTAACAATTTTCTAAATATTAGAAACATTTAAATTTTGATGAAGTTTGAAACTGCTATGTTTATTTGATATTATATAAGGTATATAAAAAGCACTATTAATCTTACATTTGACGGAGCAAAATAACGAACGCTTTAACGTTATTTTGCGATAGGCAAATGTAAAAGATTAATTGCTTTTTATATAGCATCAAAAAAACAAAATATATACTTTGATTCATAAGCTGCGAAAAGTACAGCTTTGATGGTAAAATGCAGACGCATTAACTGCATTTTTAATGTAAAATCTTTTTCGAAACTTATATAGATTTACATATAATTATATAGATTTACATATAAATTATAAATTACTAAAAAGGTGAAATTATTGGATACGATAGAAGGAATAATTGAAGATATAATATTTACTAACGAAGCTAACGGATATACCGTTTGCGATGTAAGAGCTGAAAAGGTAATAGTAACGGCCGTGGGTTTTATGCCGTTTATAAATATTGGGGAGACGGTAAAGGTCATGGGCAGGTGGGTTGAACACCCTGATTATGGTGAGCAGTTTAAGGTCGAGTGCTATGAAAAGCTGCTTCCAAAAACATCTGAAGCTATTGAAAAATATCTTGCTTCAGGAGTGTTAAAGGGTATTGGGCCTGCTACGGCAGCTAAAATAGTAAAGCGTTTTGGAGATGACGCATTAAATATAATCGGATTCAACCCTCAACAGCTGTCCCTTATCAGGGGAATAAGTCTTGAAAAGGCAATTAATATAGGACAAGCCTTTAATGAACAGCAAGGACTAAGAAATGTTATATTATTTTTCCAGGAGTATGGAATAAGTCCGATATACTCAACTAAAATATATAAATTGTTTGGTGATAGGTCAATAGATGAAATAAAAGAGAACCCGTATAAGCTTTCAGAGATGATATTCGGAATAACCTTCAAAACAGCTGATAAAGTGGCTATGAGTCTTGGCATAGATCCTATGTCAACATATAGGGTTAGCAGTGGAATAAAGTTCGTTTTGACGCAAGGAGCGGCAAATGGTCATACTTATTTGCCTGAAGATAAACTGACTGAACTTACGGCGCAATTGCTGGAAATTCAAATTGATCAAATTAAGGATGCGATAATAAGACTTCTTTTAGATAAAGTAATCTATTTGGAAAAGGATGAAGGGGTAAATAAAATATATTTAAGCGCTTTTTATAATGCTGAGAAATCCGTATGCAAAAGATTAATGGAACTTTCTTCGGTGGAGTTTAAGGGTGATGTTATTGAGCTGGAAAATCGTATTATTGAGGTTCAGAAAGAGGAAGGAATTGATTTTGCGAATAATCAGTTAACCGCTATAAAAGAGTCCCTCACAAATGGGGTTATTGTAATAACCGGTGGGCCAGGAACTGGAAAAACGACAATCATAAAGAGTATAATTAAGCTTCTGATTAAGGAAGGATTAGATGTAGCGCTAACAGCGCCAACGGGAAGAGCCGCAAAACGTATGACGGAAGCTACCGGCTTTGAAGCAAAAACAATTCACAGGCTCCTTGAAATCGGTTACAGCGGTGATAACGAGGAAATGCTTTTTTCAAAGACAGAGGCAAACCCGATAGAGTCAGATGCAATAATAGTTGATGAAATGTCCATGGTTGATATACTTCTGATGAATAGCCTGTTAAAAGCAATAGCGCAAGGAACAAGGCTTATTCTTGTAGGAGATATTGATCAACTTCCATCTGTTGGCGCCGGGCGCGTATTGAAGGATATAATATCAAGCAATATGATAAATACCGTCAAGCTGACCGATGTTTTCAGACAGGCAGAGGAAAGCATGATTGTTGTAAACGCTCATAGAATAAACAAAGGAAACATGCCATATCTCAATGTAAAGGATAAAGATTTCTTTTTTATGCCACGCCAGAGAGGAGAAGATATAGTTTCAACCATTGCTGAGTTATGTTACAAAAGGTTGCCTGCAAGCTACGGCTATGACCCCATGAAACAAATACAGGTTCTTACTCCGACAAAGAAGGGTATTACGGGTGTGCTAAGCATGAATAAAGAATTACAGAAATATTTGAATCCAGCGGACAGGGGGAGATCAGAGAAAACCTTCAGAGATTTTATTTTTCGTGAAGGCGATCGGGTCATGCAAATAAAAAATAACTACAGCTTAAGATGGGAAAAGACCGGACTAATAAGGAGCGAAGGTCAAGGGGTCTTTAATGGCGATACTGGAATTATACAGAGCATCGACATTGAAGAACATTATATGACTGTAATTTTTGATGATGAAAAAATTGTAGAGTATGATTTCAGTATTTTGGACGAACTAGAACTTGCTTACGCAGTTACAATTCATAAAAGTCAGGGAAGCGAATTCCCTGCGGTAATAATCCCATTGTTTAGCGGCCCCAATATACTGCTTACCAGAAATCTTCTCTATACTGCCATAACAAGAGCAAAAGACATTGTAATACTTGTGGGTTATGAGAGTGTGCTTCAACTTATGGTTAATAATGTAAAGGAAACCGACAGGTATTCAAGTCTTTCGCAAAGGCTTATTAAAGGATTTTCCGGGATATGGTGATTACTCTATTAGATTTTGTACTTCGGAGATTTCATAACATAATCATCATCCTTTAATTGAAGCGGCATAGTTGAAACCACAATGTGTTTATGTTTCATGAGTTCATTCTGAATAAACAATCTGGTCTGGTTATGAAGCAATTCCTGCCACGCTGATTTTACTGAAAATTCAGGTAAAATTACCGTAACCATATCACCTTTCTGATAATCATATTCTGTTGATTCAATAAACTTAAGTAGAGGCTCCACTACTTTTCTAAAAGGCGAATACTTTACAATAAGAGGAATATCGGTTTTGATTAACGCAAATCTCTCCTTGACTTTATTTCCTGTTTCTTCATCAATTGAGACATTAAACGCGACAACATTCTCGGATATTGTGCGGGCGTATCTCAATGCTCGTATGCTAGCCTTATTGACGCTCTCAATAGGAACAATAACACGGTTTGTGTAAAGAGAAGCGTTAATATCTATCTGAGTGAGTTCTTCAGTAGGAATTCTTAATTGTTTGGAGACAGCGGTATAATGTTTCTTAACTTTTAACATACCAAATATTAGGATTGGAATAACTATAACTACTACCCAGGCTTTTTGGTCAAATTTAACAATCGCAATTACGATTACCGCTACAAAGGTTACCAGGGCGCCTAAACCATTAATAAAGGCTTTAAACATCCAATTTTTATTTCTATTGCGCACCCATTTTAAAAACATACCCGACTGGGATAACGTAAAAGAGATAAAAACTCCTATGGAATAAAGTCCTATCAATGCGCTTACTTCAGCTTTGAATACTACAATTAAGAGTATGGATAATGATGATAAAACAATTATACCATTTGAATAGCTCAATCTGTCGCCACGCATGCTTAACTGACGAGGAGCGTATCCTTCCTTAGCCATTATGGATATAAGCAGCGGGAAGCCGGAAAATGCGGTATTAGCAGCTAAAGCGAGTATTGTGAAAGTTGCGGCCAGCAAAAAGTAAAACATGAATTTCAGGTTGCCTGTGAAAACCTGTTCCGCGATCCCTACAAGCACTGTTTTCTCATGATGAATCTCTGTTAT
This sequence comes from Bacillota bacterium, assembly GCA_030705945.1. GTDB lineage: Bacteria > Bacillota > Clostridia > Acetivibrionales > DSM-2933 > Pseudobacteroides. The sequence continues at coordinate 17,109 of JAUZPS010000002.1, read as the reverse complement.
AGGAACAACATGATATAGGTTTGCCAGAAGGGAAGTTCCACCAAAAAAGCAGACTATCAGGAAGCCAAGAATGACCATTACTTTACGGGCATTTTTGGTAGATGGGCTTTTAAAATTTGGTACCGCGTTGCTTACAGCCTCAATACCTGTCAGCGCGGCGCAACCGTTAGAAAAAGCTTTAAGAAGCAGAAACATGGATACTGCTTGTGTTCCGGTGTCAATCGGATGAGATACGGGCGTATAACCGGACTTTATTTTCGCTATTCCACAAATAATCATGGAAAACATTGCAAACATAAAAGCGTAAGCCGGGAAACTGAAAAGTTTGGCGGATTCACGCAAGCCTCTCAGATTGCCAACCATCAGAAGGAGAACAATGACAACGCATAGAGGAACTTTGTATGGAGCTAAATCTGAAAAAACAGAGACTATCTGGGCAACACCTGAAGATATACTTACAGATACCGTCAAAATGTAATCCAATGATAACGCAGCGCCTGCAGCTACTCCAGCAATAACGCCAATATTTTCTTTAGCAACAATATATGCTCCCCCGCCGTTTGGATAACTCTTTATCGTCTGGCTGTAAGATATGGCAAGTATCAGAACAAGGGATATAATAGCTATAGATATATAATTTAAATATGGAAAAGCCAATAAACCAATTGCCGGAGTCAGAACCAAAAGAATTTCTTCAGTCGCGTATGCTACTGATGATAAAGCATCGCTGGCAAGTATAGGCAAACCGCCAAATACGCTATACTTTTCTTCATCTGCTACTTCATTTTTTAGTGGACGGCCTATTAATAGTCTTTTTAAACCTTTAAACATAAAACCACCTTCGAATATTAAATTATTGTTAATTAATAAATTTCTAAATTCTTATTCAAAAAAAGTACTATTTGCCAATTATATAACGATTTTAGTATTGTGAAAAACTCAATTCGCAATACTTTATAATTATTTTTAGCAGTTTTATATCAAATAATTACATTTTAGTTGATTCTCATATCCTAGTTATTATTATCTCGCTATATCTTCAATTATCATAAAAATATTATAAAAGTTATCATAATTTTCAATGTTTCATAATGAAAAATGATATTAGGTCCGATATTATTAATAATAAAATTTACCATTCATTAGGTGAGAAGAATGTTAAAACAGTTTATAAACTTATTGTTTCCACCAAAATGCGTTTTTTGCGGGGAATTATTGGCATTCAATTCAAAAGCTGATATATGTAATTTATGCCTTGATAAGATACCTTTTTTACCGGATGAAATATATAAATTAGGCCCGGCTTATTCCTTCGACAGCGTAATTTGTCTTTGTGAATACACAGGTATTATTAAAGACGCAATAAAGAGGTTTAAGTTTCACAATAAATCTCACTATTACAGGACTTTTGGCAGGCTTTTATCAGATAAAATTAAAAAAGTGACAAGAGGCCAAAAATTTGATATAATAATTAGTGTGCCGCTTCATAAGGAAAGGCAGATCTCAAGAGGCTACAATCAATCATATCTTATATCCTCATTTATCAGCAAAGAACTAAAAATAAAAGAAAAATCTTATTGTATTACAAGAGTAAAGAATACAAACGTTCAGAGCTTAACAAAAAAGGAAGGGAGATATCTTAATGTGAAAGACGCGTTTAAAGCGCGCTATCCCAAAGAGATTGAAGGAAAAAGCATTATTATTGTCGATGATATATTGACTACAGGAAATACATTATCTGAGTGCAGCAGAGTTCTCAAAGAATCAGGCGCTAAAGATATAACAGTAGTTGCTATTGCTTCAGGGAAAAAATTTATATAAGAGAATGGAGGGCTAATAATGCCGGATGTAAGAAATTGCAGAAGATGCGGCAAGGTATATAACTATATTGGCAACCCGCTTTGCCCGACTTGTATACAGGCAGATGATGAAGACTTTAAGAGGGTTAAGGAATATTTGTATAAATATCCGGGAGCAGCGATGTCAAAAGTATCTGAGGACTTGGAAATAAGTGTTGATAAGATAACCAGGTATCTAAGAGAAGGGCGGCTTGAGATTGTAGGCGAAGAAGCTAATATTGTGCTTTCATGTGAAAACTGCGGCAAATCAATTAAAACCGGTCGTTTTTGTGATATTTGCCAGAGCAGCTTAACAACAAGCTTAAAAAAGACGGCGACTGACATTTCAGAAACGCTGGCGGGTTCTTCAAATTCTAAAAAAGAATATGAAATGAGGTTTTTAAATAAAAACGAAAAAAAATAAAAAAGTGTTAAGTTTAAGAAAACTGCCTCCGATAATTTCAATAAGGGGGCAGTTTTTATTAATAGAATAATTTTTAAGGCATGCGTTAAGCATTTGCAATTAGGAAATTTTTATAAAAAAACTATTAACTAATAATACAAATTTCCGATATATTTAGTGAGAGGAATATAAGATTAAATTTAAATTAAACATTAACGTAAACGCTGTATAGTTGGGCTTTGAATATAGAGATTAAAAGTTTAAATGATAATGTTTTATTATGGGGGACTAACTTATTTCTTAAAATTCCTATTTACAAGTATATAAGCTGGTATTTAAAAATTACCGGTTTAACATAAATATACAATAGAAGTAAAAGTCGAAATTATATGTGAATTTATATAAGTTTTATATAAAGAAAAATGTATAATTAAATTATATCTAAAGTTTAAGAAGGTAGGTGGTATTTATGAGAATCAATGGAGATGCGCCAAAGGTCTCCGGGATCTACAGCAAAAACAAAAATATCAACAAGGTTGACAAATCAGAAGCAACTGCTGGAAAGAAAGATGTTCTCTCAATATCTAATCAAGCAAAGGACTTTCAGACAGCATTAAAGGCCTTGAAGGATATCCCGGAAATCAGGACAGAAAAGGTTAAGCAAATCGAGGAGAAATACAACTCAGGCGAGTACAATGTGGGTGGTAATGAGGTCGCAGACAAGTTAATTGATTCGGTAATAAACAAAACAAATAGCTAAACTCTCCTACATCAAGTGAATATGGTTGCAAGAATATTAATGATGTGGGAAAGTTGAGGAAGGTAGTTTAATACTGAATTTTAATAGCAATATTAAAACATTTTGCGGGATAATTTTTATCCCGCAAATATGCTATAAGGGACAAAAATATATATAAATTTTCAATTAAGGAATGTTTATGATAGTCAGTAATATTTTATGTTCGATTATAAAAATGGGGGTGTTCTTTTGGATTGTTTGTATAATGAATTAATAAATATATTAGATAATGAAATTGCGACATACAATGATATTTATAAAATATCCAAGGAAAAGACCGATATTATTGTTGAAGGTAAGGTCAGCGAGCTTGAAAAAATAGTTCAGGCTGAGCAGCAATTAATATTAAGAGTTACCCAAATTGAAAATCAAAGAGAGACAATAATTTTTAAGATATCCAGGGCTTTAAAATTGAAATCTGAGGAAATAACATTAACAACGCTTATCGAAATTGTTCAAGGCGATTTGGGAGAGAAGCTTAGATCTCAGCAGGAAAGTTTAAGTAAGCTGGTAAAGGAGCTAACAAACTTAAATGATCTAAATTCAAAGCTGATAAGAAATTCCCTTGATTATATTAATTTTTCTTTAAACCTTTTTGCTAACTCAGGAACCAAGGATAATAATTATGGAATTGACGCGGAAAAATCAAGTTCGAAGGCATCGAGCATGTTTGACTTTAAAATATAGGAATTTTTAAAAGAGGTGTAATAGCATGGGAGTTGGTTTCTCAAGTATAGAAATTGCCAGGTCAGGTCTGTCTTTAAACGACCGGGGATTGTTTGTCACTGGACATAATATATCAAATGTTAATACACCTGGTTATGTCAGACAGCAATTATCAATATCTGACTCCAAATATCAGAATGAGGTAAATTACCAGATAGGTTTGGGAGCTGACGTTCAAAGGACAAGGCAAATAAGGCATACATTTTTAGATAACGTGTACAGAATGGAAAGTGAGAATCTTGGTTATTGGGAGACAAGGCAAAAAACCTTTACCGATATCCAGGCAGTAATGGGCGAGCCTATGAATGCAGGGCTCCAGAATGTCATGAATCAATACTGGGATTCATGGCAGGAACTTTCAAAAGACCCTGAAAGCTTGACAACAAGAGCGCTTGTGCGTCAGAGAGGGGACTCCATAGCGCAATATATTAACCATTTAGGCAGCCAGCTTGACAAACTTCAGTCTGATTTGAATTCGGAAATTAATGTGCGGGTGAATGAAATAAATGATATAACAAAAAATGTTGCGGAACTTAACGTTAAAATACTTTCGGTTGAGACTGCAGACGATTCCGCAAACGATTTGAGAGATCAGAGAAACGTATTGCTTGATCGGATTTCAAAGCTGGTTGACTGCGGCATCAATGAGACGCAGGATGGTCAGATAGATATAACAATTGGAGGCTATTTTCTGGTTAATCGCGGAGTAAATGAAAGATTAAAAACGGTAGATAATAAAGCAGGCAGCATGTTCTCCGCAGTCGCCCTTGAAAAAACCGGTACTATAGTCCCAATAAAAAATGGAGTTTTAAAAGGACTCATGGAGTCAAGAGGTGAAGTTGCAGGAACCACAGGCAGTTTTGAAAATGGTTCGCCTAATGACAAAGTTGACCTTGTATTCGCGTTTAATACAAATGATACTGCGCAAAGAAGAGATGAGCTTTATGACAAGATTGATTCAATTGTAAAAGACTACAACAACAGAGGTATTGGCGTCAGACTTGGATATGTAACTTTTGATGATACAGGAATGACTTCCCCGACTATTTTTGAGAACTCTACTAAAAATGCAAGCGGAATATATGTTCCGGATGTGGATTCCTTTAAAGCTCATATTGGAAATACAGCGTTAGGAACAGGTATTGGCTTCACAGGAACAGGAACAGCAGGAGTTGCCGAGGTGGCGTTAAAGGATGCCCAAAGCGCGTCTGATACTGCGGATGCGGCTACTAACTGGAGAAATACTTCAAAGCAGATAATTATATATTCAAACAGCGCGATTGATACTACAGGTTTGAGCGCTCTGGGAAATCAGTTTAACACTGACAGGGTAAAAACTACAATAATATCTGATGCAAGTAACAAAACTGCGCTGAAGGGCTTCATAGACAACTCGGGAGGAAGTTTTGTAGATAACAGTTTGTCTGCGTCAGATATAGCTGATAATGTTTCTGAAAGCATAAGAAGCAGTATTTATGGGGATATGATTCAATCCAATAATATAATTTCTGATTTGAAGAACAAGATGAATCTTATGGTAAATGCTATGACAAGAGAGGTTAACAGCCTTCATAGAAGCGGATTTAATTTAAACGGTGACGGCGGAGTCGATTTTTTTGTTCCAATAAATCCTTATTATCCGATGCAAATGGGAAACATAATGGTCAACCCTAAACTTGATGATCTTAAGAATATTGTATCGTCAGTAAACGGAGCGGTTGGAGATAATACGATTGCTGTTGGTATATCAAACCTCAGGAATAAGGCAATGATGGGAAACACGGCGAATATTCAGGACATGGATGACTTTTACCGTTCAATAATAGGCGGAATAGGCAATGGCGGGGATGAAGCTCAAACAGCTGCCGAAGGGCAGAACACCCTTGTCAGCTCAGCGGATAATGCTAGACAAGCGATAACAAACGTTTCCATGGATGAAGAAATGACCAACATGATGAAATACCAGTATGCGTATAATGCTGCTGCAAGGGTTCTTAATGTGTTTGATGAGATGTTTGAGTCTATAGTAAATAAATTGGGAACTGTAGGCAGGTAATACCGTTTTTTGACAGGAGGAAAGAGGCATGAGATCTTCATTTTTTGCTCTTAATGTAGCTACGAGCGGGTTGTATACTGCTCAAAGAGGTCTGGATGTAGTTAACCACAATATCAACAATGTAAATACACCAGGATATTCCAGACAAATGTCTGTACAACAAGCCTCGCCGGCTATGTCTGTTTATGATGGTACAGGAATGATAGGAACTGGCTCAGACGCTGTTTCGATAGACAGGATTCATGATGATTATCTTGATTTTAAATATTGGAGTGAAAGCACTGCTTTAGGCGAGTGGGAAGTAAAATCCACACAGCTTAATGATATTCAGAAAACCTTTAACGAGCCTTCAGACAGTGGCTTCAATACAGTTGTAAACGATTATTTTTCAGCGGTTCAGGAGCTTACTAAAGATCCGAGCAGCACAGCGGCGAGAAAGTTGGTAATAGGTAAGGGAGTAACTCTTACAAAATATTTCAACACTGTTGCTGTTCATATGGAAAAACTTCAATCAGATCTTAATTACGATGTTAAAATTAAAGTCGATGAAATAAATTCATATGGTAAACAAATACAGCAGCTTAATAAGCAGATTTACCAAGCTGAACTAGATGATAACAAGGCGAATGATCTAAGGGACCAAAGAAATGTCCTTGTGGACAAACTTTCAAAGCTAATTAATATACAGGCGTCTGAAGTTGTAGTGGGAAAGACGCCAAACGGCAAAGACGAGAAACATTTTGTAATTACCATAAATGGAAAGTCATTTGTGGATCACTATAACATGACTTCATTAAAAGTACAGCAAAGAGACAAAAAACTCAATGTGGATGAGGACGTAGATAATTTGTATGACGTTTCGTGGGAAGATGGCAACACATTAGATGTAAGAGGCGGGGAACTTAAGGGATACCTTGATATGCGTGACGGAAATGAAGGAGTCAATGAAGGCAACGGGAATTCTCCAGCTTACAAGGGAGTACCATTTTATACAAAAAAACTCAATGAATTTGTAAGAAAGTTCGCCCTTGCCATGAATGAAGGAATAACGCAGTACACGGATAATACCGGCGCGATAGTTTATTCAAAGGTATGCCAGGGACATGCGGACGGTTATGGTATGATGAAGCCTGGCGATACAGTCAGTCCAACGGGGATAAGATTTTTTACAATGAATGGATGGTCTCAGAAGCAAAATGCTCAGTCTGAGATGTACTCATCTGAATTTATAGGAACAGCCGCAACTGTCGATGATATCGGAAAACAGTATAATAATCTGACTGCCAAAAACTTTTCAGTAAGCGCTGATTTACTTCATGAAGAAAGCGGTGAATATAATATTGCCGCATCTTCAACTTCAGGACAGTCTGAGGACGCGTCAAACCTTACGAATATGATAGATATGAGACACAACAGCCACCTTTTTGTTGAAGGAGCGCCTGAGGATTATATGAAAGCGCTTGTATCCACTTTAGGCATTGATGCTCAGCAATCTGATCAGATTTCAAATACTCAGGACAATATCATCAGTCAGCTTGATAACAGAAGGGCCTCAGTTTCAGGGGTTTCTCTGGATGAAGAGATGGCCAACATGGTTAAATACCAACACGCTTATACAGCGGCGGCTAAGTTGATTGCTACGTTAGGAGAAATTTATGATACTTTGGTTAATAGAGTTGGTGTTTCCGGAAGGTAGGGATAGCGAATGAGAATTACAAATAATATGTTGATAAATAACATGATGGGATTTGTTAGCAACAATTTAACTAGAATGGATAAGTATCAAACCCAGTTAGCGACTGGAAAAAAAATCAATGTTCCGTCAGATGATCCTATTGTAGCCGCAAAGGCTTTGAAACTCAGAACAGATGTAGCTGAGGTTGATCAGTTCAAAAAAAATGCCAATGACGCTAACTCATGGATGGATATCACTGAAAGTTCTATGGGTATGATTGTTGACGTGCTACAGAGAGCTCGTGAATTGGCTGTGCAATCCGCAAACGGAACCATGACGACTGATGACAGGGAAAAGGTAAAAAAAGAGGTTGAACAATTAAAGGGGCAAATAATTCATTTATCCAATTCTACTTATGCAGGAAGGTATGTATTTTCCGGTTTTTCAACCGACACTCCCTTGATGAATGAGGATGGCACTTATAAAATATCAGTTGCTTCAAATGAGACAGCTGTAATAAAGAGCGGTCTCAATGATTTGACAAAAGCGCCTGTCGATAATACAACGGCTAATTTGTCCTTTCAGATATGTCTTGATGGAACCAATTATAAAACTGTTACATTGCCCGCAAAAAATTATGACGGTACTGCTAATGATTTAAATACATTAGCTTTGGATATACAGACTGGCATTAACGCCAATCCTGAACTTGCTGACATAAGAGTCACAAATGATGGAGGAAGACTGCAGTTTTCACTGAGAAATACTGTTGACAGCAATGGCAACAGGATGAAAATGTATATAAAGCAAGGAACTCCCGCGGATTTGCTGCAGAGTATAAAGTTAAAAACTGATCCTGTTACAAATATTGTTGTTTCTAAGAGTGAGGATATCAATTATCAGATAGGAATCAACGATAATCTCAATGTAAATGTATTGGGATCTCAACTTTTCGGCACAGGCATAAAAGGTGATATGGGAGAATTTATGGTGGGGCTCAACAGCTTTATAGATTCGCTGTCAAGGCCTGACACAACTACATATATAACAGGACAAAATGTTGAAGCCAGCGCCAGCAAGCCTTTAAATCTTACCAACAACAATCAGTTCAATATTAAAGTTGATGGAATGAGCTCGTATACAACTATTACTATACCTGATCCAGGGGGCTACACTTATGACGGTACGCCTGGAAAAACACTGGATGATTTGGTAAACAGCATTCAGGCTTCTATTACATCAGATAAAAATTTAGTGGACGCAAATGTAACAGTAAAAAATGAAGACGGAAGGTTGGTTTTTTCCGCAAATGGCGGAAGAAAATTAACTTTGATGGAGGGGCCTGCAAGTAACGATGCGTTAAGATCATTAAGAATATACACTAATCTTGATAAAACAGTTTCTTCATATACAGGTAAAGAAGGAATTGATAATTCCATAACTGAATTGGATAATCTCAGGGATAAGGTTATGGGCATACGTTCCGATGTTGGAGCAAGAACCAACCGTATTGATCTTACATTAAACAGGCTTGAAAATGACAATATCAATTTTACTCAGTTAATGAGTGAGAATGAAGATGTGGATATGGCTGAAACAATAATGAACCTGAAAAATGAAGAAAATGTATACAAAGCGTCTCTTGAAGGCGGGGCAAGAGTAATACAACCGTCCTTGATGGATTTCTTAAGATAAACTTATGCGCGGTAAAAAGGAATTTGATAACTCAAATGCTGTTAATGCCGTTAAGGCTTATGCATTTGCCCTAACTTAAATCTTTGCAACATATGAGTAAGTCTATATATTTTGTGACAGTCAAATAAGAATGTAATTTAGGTATATAAAAAGCACTATTAATCTTACATTTGACGGAGCAAAATAACGAACGCTTTAACGTTATTTTGCGATAGGCAAATGTAAAAGATTAATTGCTTTTTATATAGTAGCAAAATATATAATTGGGAATTATATCAAGTGTGGTGATTAAATGGGTTTGATAATTAGTCAGACATATGCGAAGATAGGTATTGAGACAACGCCATCTAATTTAGAGATTAAAACAAACAACGCTAAACTTGAAATTCAATCAAAAAGACCAAAGGTAAATATTCATACTGAAGCGCCAAGAGTTCAAATTGACCAGTACGAGTGCTTTGCAAGTTCAGGGTTAAAAGGTCCATTGGACCTTACTAGGGATGCGGCTCAAAGAGGATATGAAAGCGCGCTTGAGTACACAGGAAAGCTTGCTGAGGATGGAGATAGGCTTGCAGCCATTGAAAAAGGCGGAAAACCTATAGTAGAAATTGCTGTAAGGGATTCTAACCCTGAACATGAATTCGGCATGGTAACAATGCCAGCGGTAGGACCTAAAATAAGCGTCACAGGCTCGATTGAGATTGATCCTGAAAATACAAGCGAAGGGGTAAACAATGGGGTAGACGGCGAATTCACTCCAGGCGAAGTTAACATTAACTTTACTCCTGCAAAAGTAAGGACATATATGGCTCAATACGCGTCTGTGGATATAAAATACCAGGACAATAAGGTTGATGTGAAAATATAGCATCGAATTATTCTTTATTTGTTGTAAAAATATTGTAAGCGGCTTTCTTTAGTGATAGAATGTTACTAAAGCTCTAAGCCCGGACATATAATTTGTGAGGAGGAAATAATATGCAGCTCAACACAAGGCATTTCGGGCAATTGGAAATTGATGAAAAAAATATTATAGATTTTCCAGAAGGATTGCCAGGTTTTGAAAATGCCCAGAAATTTGTTTTAATTGCCGGAAGCGAGGAGATATTACCTTTTCAGTGGCTTCAATGCGTAAATATTGCGGAGCTTGCGTTTGTCGTAGTAGATCCTAAATTCTTTAAGCCAGATTATATTATTGATATTAATGATGACGAGGTAGAGAGCTTAGAGATTAAAGATGTTAATTCAGTAATTGTATTATGCATTGTTGTTGTGCCGGACGATGTTTCTCAAATAACTGCAAACCTTAAAGCTCCTTTGCTGATTAATACCACTGTCAAAAGAGGCAAACAGGTTATACTGGAAAATAGGGATTACAAGATTAAGCATTATATATTTCAGGAGCTAAAGCAAAGGGAGGATGAAGTTTGTGCTGGTTCTTACTAGAAAGAAAGAACAGTCAATAATAATAGGTGACAATATCGAAATCACTATTGTAGATGTACAAGGTGATCAGGTAAGAATTGGTATAAATGCGCCTAAGAATATAACGATTCACAGGAAAGAGATCTATCAGGAGATTCAGGATGAAAACAGAAGAGCTGCGGAAGTAAATTCAGTTCCCTTAAATAAATTGCTTGATAAGAGAGATCAGAAATAGGTCAATTATTATAATCATACAGAACTTTCGGTTTATGTTCCCCTTTACGTTTAGAACGGTTAGGGACGCATATAACCTGAAAGTTTTTTCATTTTCAGAACAACTATAAAAATTCTTTGATTTATATAAATTAATTTGATTTATATAAATTAAATTATAAATTAGTATTAATATTTTAAAGGAGTTTCCGATATATATAATGAGCAGTTAATCAAAGTGTTCTCTAGGCTGGCCGGATAGAGGCGCATTATTTAACTAAATTAAAGGCGCTATTAATCTTACATTTGACAAATCAAAATAACGAATGCTTTAACATTATTTTGTGATAGGCAAATGTAAAAGATTAATCACTTTTAATATAATAACAAAACTATTAACTTGGGGAAAGGATTCCCTAAAACAAATCAAGGAGGAGTTTTTTATGAGAATCAATCACAATATTGCAGCGTTAAATACCTATCGCCAATTGGAATCTAATGGCGTAAATTCACAAAAATCTTTGGAAAAATTGTCATCAGGTATGCGTATCAACCGCGCAGGCGATGATGCGGCAGGCTTGGCTATCAGTGAAAAGATGAGAGGTCAGATCCGTGGTCTCGACCAGGCAGGAAGAAATGCTCAGGATGGTATTTCAATGATTCAGACGGCTGAAGGCGCTTTGAATGAAACTCACAGCATCCTTCAGAGAATGAAAGAACTTGCGACACAATCTGCCAACGGTACAAACACTGATACAGACCGTGGTGAAATACAGAAGGAAATCAATCAGCTTACTTCTGAAATAAACAGAATCGGTAATACTACAGAGTTCAACACTCAGAAGTTATTAAACGGCGGCGGAAATGCTGCTACGGCTACAAAAGGGGTATCAGGCAACGGATTGACTGTTCCCGCAACACTGTTGGGTGGATCAGGCGCAACGGGCGCAATAACACCAGCAAAAACAGTATTTACTGTAGGCGCAGCTGTAAACGCAACTGCTTCTAATGATGATGGTAAGAATTTTAGTTTAACTCTTGGAAGTCATACTATAAAAGTTCAGTACGATTCTACTGCTGCAGCAAGTAATGTTTCAGGTGATGTAATCACACTTAAAACAACAGGCGCTGAAAGCGCTGCTAATGTTGCTAAGGATATATCCAGTCAGGTAAGCAGCTATATAGCAAACCATGATGATTTAAAGGGTAACTATACAGCAACAGATAATGGCGCAGCCGCAGTAACAATACAAGCTACCGCTCCATCATTATCAGCAAAAGGAGTCCTTACAGGCGTTGCCGATGGAGGAGTTGCAAGCGCTGCGAGCGGTACTGTTGGCGGCACAATTAATATTGGTGTGCCTGCAAACACAGCTGCGGCAAATTCTAACGCTCAGAATACAATAGATTTCTCAAATTCAAAAGCTAGTGATCTTATTGGATCTGGAATAGTCGTAGACGGTAAGAAAATTGATTTCTTTGACAGCGCAAACGGAAAGTATTCCGGATCAGCTGATTTTGCAATTGACTTAAACGGAGCAAGAACATCAGAAAAAATAGTCGATGCTATTGTTACTTCAATGGCAGGCACATCCGGTAACGCGGTTTCTTCAGCAACAACCGCAACCAATTACGGCGCTAATAACAGCGCTTTGGCAAATGTGTTATTATCTAAAACCGATACTTCAAAATTGTTAATCACTGCGTCAACAGGCGGTGGCGCTGGTAACTCAATAGTTATGGGCAACAACGCTAATGTTAAAGTTGATGAAGTATATGGTAATACAAAATTACCAGGCGCTGGCGTAACATCTGCAAAAGGTCTTTCTGATGGTGAACAGAAAGTTATAATCACCAACGTTGCAGCATCAGCTACAATGGATGGAACAGCTACTGGAGTTGGTGGTAACGTTGCAGCAGGTGATGTAACAGTATCTTTTAATAATGGATCAAGCACATTACAATCTGGTACTTATAGATTGGTCGGCACAGGTACCAATGATGAAGCTGAATTGCAGATGATGCAGTCAGATGGAACCTTTGCGGCAGTTACTGGTTATGATCAAGCCGGAGCTAAACAATTAACAGGTCTAACTGCGGGTTCAGCAATGACATTCGGTGATTTAACTGTAACTGTTGGAGCAGGTTATGTAGCTAACAATTTTGCTGCAACCACAGACTTTGCGCAATTTACAGTTGACTCAAACCATTATACAGCATCCTTAACTGAAGCAGGAAGCGCTACTGCTGGTGCAGCTGTTACAGTCAAATCAGGACAACAGGGCGTTAAATTATCATCAAGCGATGGTATTGGTGAAGCTGTTGTTGATATAGGCGCATTTGATACAGATCCAACAAAATTTGCGCCTGGCGATACATCATCCTTCTCATTTAAGACAGAGCAAGCTGGTTTGACTCCTGCAAGTGTTTCAGGCGGCACATTCTCAGCTAAATTGCAGATCGGCGCAAATATGGGCCAGAGCTTCCAGATGGATATTAAAGATATGCGTTCTCAAGCCTTGGAGATTTCAGGCACTCAAGCTGGCGCAACAGCAGGCGGTGTTGAAGGAGCTAAATTTACAGCTGTAAAGAATGTTACCAACGGAACTGACAACGATGCAAATGAATTCGCATTGGATGTATCTACCCATGAATCATCTACAGCTGCAATCAAGGTTCTGGATAATGCCATACAGTCTGTTTCAGCTCAAAGATCACAACTTGGCGCTTACCAGAACAGATTGGAACACACTATCAATAACCTTGGAACATCATCTGAAAACCTGACAGCTGCTGAATCACGTATCCGTGATGTTGATATGGCAAAAGAAATGATGGAGTTCACAAAGAACAACATTCTTTCACAGGCTGCTCAATCAATGATGGCTCAAGCCAACCAACAACCTCAAGGTGTTCTCCAGTTATTAAGATAATTGGTTCAGTAATAAAAGAGACTCTGGATATATTCCAGGGTCTCTTTTTATGCGCCCAAAAATTTCATGCGCTTTTTTAAAATTTAATATAAACCTTTATTTAATATAGCCGATATTTTATAAAACTACATAAATTATTGCTTACTATAGAAAATATCGCAAGACAAATAATCTATTTTAATTGAGGTGACCTATGGGCGAAAGAAGAAGAGCAATTCTAGTACCACAGTATTTGAAGGAGTTCCGTTGCATTGGTTCAGCCTGTGAAGATAGTTGTTGCGTAGGGTGGAGGGTTGATATCGACAACGAAACATTTCGTAAATATCAGAAGGTTAAGGATGAGGAACTGACTGATTTGTTCAGCAAATATATGCATAGGAACAGAGCAACAAATCATACAGATGCTAATTATGCGAAAATCAAACTAATGGATGAATCGAGATGTCCGTTTTTAAATGAATCCAGTCTTTGCAAAATCCAAATAAAGCGGGGTCCGGAATATTTATCAGATGTTTGTACCACCTATCCAAGAATAACTAATATTGTTAATGATATATTGGAAAAATGCGCAACAATGTCCTGTCCTGAAGCGGCAAGAATCGCGCTTCTTAATCCGAAGGAAATGGAGTTTGATGAATGCGATGAACCTGTGACCGCTAGAAATATTGTTAGGACTCAAATAAATACAAATGAGCTCAAATTTAACAATAGGCCCCATAAGTACTTATGGGAGATCAGAATATTTACCATAACTGTGCTTCAGGATAGAAAGTACAGACTTTCAGACAGGCTCATAATTTTGGGTTTGTTTTATCAGAAGTTGCAGGAATATTTAGAAGAAAAAAGGGTTGATGATATACCAATTTTAATAGGAACTTATGTTGATAATTTGGAGAAGGAAGCATTTGGCGAGAGTTTGTCAGGTATTCCTGCTAAATATCATATTCAGATGGAGCTATTAAAGGAAATTGCTGATAAACGACATGAAATGGGTATAAATAGCGCGCGATATATGGAGTGTTTTGCTGAGTTTATGAACGGTATTCAATATAACAGCGAAGCAACAATGGATGAAAACGGCGCAAGATATAGGGAAGCATGGGAAAATTTCTATGAGCCTTATATGAAAGATCATGAATATATTTTGGAAAATTATCTGGTGAATTACGTTTTTAAAAGTTTGTTTCCATTTGATGAGGAAGCAGAAGTATTTGACGCGTATATGATGATGGTAATACATTATGCGCTTATTAAAATGAACCTTATTGGAATTGCAGGTTATCATAAAGGCTTGACAGATCAACAAGTAATTAGGTTAATCCAATCATTTGCAAAAGCCATAGAGCACAATGTAACATATTTGAATGCTATTAAAAATATATTAAAAGAAAATGACTATAATAAAATGACGTATATGGCTATATTGATAAAAAATTAAATTTTTCTCCAAAAGCCTATAAACGATAGAATATTTTATAGAGCCAATAATTCAGATTCTCAATTGAATTATTGGCTTTATTATGCTATAATATATTTATATCGCGATTTTTAACAATTCAGTATAATTGAAAAGAGCAAACTTATCGAAAGATAGGGACGCAAAGTTATGGGTCTAAAGCATAATTAATGCCATGATTGCCAGATTGCCAATTAATCAAGTGTTTATAATTTAACTTATTGTCCAAAGATAATAAACATTTCTTAATTCCTTAAAGCAATCATGTAAAATTCCAAATCAAAATATTAAGGTTATATTAAAAGTGATTAATCTTTTAGGTACTTACATTTGCCTATCGCAAAATAGCGTAAGACTGTTAGTTATTTTTTCAACATTTCTAAATTTAAGATTAATAATGATTTTAATATAGCATAAAGCAACTGATATCTGCAACATTTGTTGGTGTTTAATTTTTTGTGTTGGATTTAAATATAATTTATATAGGAGTTAAGAGGTGTCTTTATGAGAAATTTAAAGTCTTATTTGGTTGTTGCAATTATTTGCGTCTTTGTTGTATCCAATACCTTCATAATTAATGCGGAAGGGCAAACAAATAATTCCGGCAGTAATCCTGGTATTGGCAACAACCTGACGCAAAGAGGCGCTGATCCTCATTCTACAGGGCTAAAGCCTCCGAATCAGGAGGAACAGAAGTGGATGAATAAGCATATGATTGTTCCCAAAAGAATTAACATAAATAAGATTGGAGCAGACAGAATCAACCAAGCAAGGTCGAAAAGAAGAAACGGTCTGAAGACTAAAGGAAGCTCCAATGTGTCCAGCGGATATATTCAGGACACTGTTAAATATGGCGCGGAGATTGAAGGCGACACTGCTGAAAATTCCAACAGGGCTGTGTTAGCTACCTCAGCCGCAACTTCAACAACCAATTCAACGACCACCACAACTACCACAACAACCACCACAACTACCACTTCAAATACAGTAAGCGCTTCTCCTTCTCAGGACCTTGCAATGGCAATGCCTGATTCTGTTGACAACAGCAAACTTAAGTACTTTCCACCTATACGAAGCCAGGGCGGCATAGGCTCTTGCGGGGCATTTTCCTCTACATATTATCAGTTTACATATATGAATGCTCTTGCTAATGACTGGGATGCAAAAAACTCCGATGAGACCAAGAGATTTTCGCCAAAGTGGACTTATAATATGGTCAATGGAGGGGTAGACGGCGGTTCGTGGTTTTCCAGCATATATGATGTGTTGAGCAATAACGGGGCCGCAACATGGAATGATTTCCCTTATGATGGAGTAAACTATACAGAATGGCCAACAAACGCAAATGTTTGGCGTAACGCCGTAAATTATAAAGTAGACCAAACAGGAGTGGTAGGCAATTTAACTACAGACGCGGGCATAAGTTCATTAAAACAAATGCTTGTAAATGGGTATGTTTTAACCTTTGCAACCTATATAAATTCATGGCTGTTTAAGCCTGCGAAAAACGATCCTTCAACGACAAGCGACGATGGTTATGTAGGAAAGGATGTATGTTACCTTGTAAGCGGTTCAAATGGCGGACATGCAATGACAATCGTCGGTTATGATGATAACATATGGGTTGACCTTAATAATAATAATGTTGTTGACGCTGGAGAAAAAGGAGCTTTCAGAATTGCCAACTCATGGGGAACATACTGGAAGGAAAGTGGGTTTACCTGGTGCTCTTACAATGCGGTTAAAAAAGGAGGATGGTGGTATAATAACGCTTATTGGATAACTGCAAAAGCAAATTATAAGCCCCTTCTCCTTGGCCAATTTACAATTAATACTCAGGAAAGGGACAAAGTAAGCGCTTATGTGGGTTATTCAAGCTTAGCTCAAAGT
>JAUZPS010000199.1 GCA_030705945.1 Bacillota bacterium | reverse complement strand
TATCAAATAGACTCGTTAATTGTCAAATTATCTTATTTCCCATTTTGTTCCACAAGCCTGAATACGATGTTATAATATAACTGCCAATTCATTACTAATTTTTAGAGGAGAAAGACATTGTTACTAAAGAGAACATGCAGTAATTGCATTAGGGGAACTAAAATTTCAGTGAATAATGATGTGCTTTGCAGGCACGACGGCGCTGTCGCGTCTGATTATTGCTGCGCAAAACACAAATATGCGCCGGTTAATCAATTTGATGCCGCCAATAGCTTAAAGTGCATAAATTGCGAAAACTTTATTTTAAATATCGCTAATCCCAAGGATGCTCCTTCAATTGGACTGTGCCAGCTTTTTACCGTCCGTCAATTTGACGGAAGTTCCAAAAATGCCTGCTCCAAATTCGTTAAAAGGAAAAATCTTGAGGTTTCTTAAATACTAAAAACTATTAACTTATATCATAATGTTCCCGATAAATATAAATGAGAAACTAATTATATTATTGGAGGAGTATTTATGCCTTTAAGCGTATCCGATATTTTTAGCCAGAAAATCAGTGAAATTCAAAGCAGAGTCCCGCTTAGGATGAATATGCCTTCAACAGATGTTTCCTTTCAACAAGCGTTGGAAGCGCAACAAACAAAAAACAGCCCGGATAAATCGGTTATCAATAATCCATCTTCAGAAAAAATCGGAGTGCCGTTAATTTCTTCTGATTCTTCAGTTTCAAACAATAAGCTGAGAGCTGAGCTTTCAAGAGCTAATAGTACTGCTTCAGTTCCAAAAGACAAAATGAAACAAATGGAATTAATAAATTCTGCTATCCAAGACGCTTCCCAGAAATATGGCGTGGACGCCAATCTTATAAAAGCCGTTATAAAGCAGGAATCAGGCTTTAACCCATATTCGCTGTCAAGCGCCGGAGCTCAGGGTCTGATGCAGCTTATGCCCGGCACTGCGGATTCATTAAATGTCAAAGATCCCTGGGATATTCAACAAAATATTGATGGCGGAACCAGGTATCTTAAGGATCAGTTGAACGCCTTCGGCGGAGATGTAAAGCTGGCTCTGGCAGCTTACAACGCAGGTCCTTATAATGTTACAAAGTACAATGGCGTGCCGCCTTTTTCTGAAACCCAAAACTATGTGCGTATTGTATTAAATAATTTTGACGATTATCAGAATGAAAAATAATATCCGATCTAAAACCAACAAAATATAATCCACATTATCCACAATCTTATACACAGCTAAAAATGTCACATTCTGCCGTGTTTCAGGTTCATTTCCACATTATTCACATCTAAGAATTCAACAACTTCTATATGCCCAAAAAAGCATTCTTTTTTAAAACCCCTTATTTTCAAGGCTTTATATCCTGCAACCCCATCATTTACATAATATAAGTTCATTTAGCCTTCATATTTATGACGAATATTTTGACGAATTCCGGGAAATATTAATTTTCTCTTATCTGAATTATTCACAATTTATTTAGAATTTTAAAAGTTATCCACAGGTTATCTTTCCCCAAGTCTAAGGCCTGGAACAGCGTTTAAACTTAAATCGGAGGCAACGCCATTTATGTAACCATAATATGCGGCGCAGGCTATCATTGCCGCATTATCTGTACAAAGAATGGGACTTGGAAACATAACGTCGATACCATTCTCCTGAGCTTTCTCCTTCATTTGTCTTCTTAAACAGCTATTTGACGCAACTCCGCCAGCAAGGGCTATCTTTTTAACCCTTTTATTTTTTGCCGCAGTTATAGTATTCTTTACTAGCACGTCAACAACAGCCTGTTGAAAACTTGCTGAAACATCTTCAATGTTAACCTTTTCGCCTTTTTGGGAAAGTATATTAAGATAATTTAATACAGCAGTCTTAAGACCACTGAAACTAAAATCCAGAGAACCTCCCTCAAAATGTACCCTTGGAAAGTTTATGGCTTTAGGGTTGCCGTTAACCGCGCTCTTATCAATCAAAGGACCTCCGGGGTATCCCAGTCCGATTGCCCTAGCTATTTTATCAAATGCTTCGCCGGCAGCGTCATCCCTTGTTTGTCCCAAAATTTCAAACTTATTATAACCCTCAACAAAGACTATATGGCTGTGGCCTCCTGAAGCTACCAGACACATAAACGGTGGCTCTAATTCTTCGTATTGGAGGTAATTTGCCGCTATATGCCCTTCAATATGATGTACACCTATTAGAGGTTTGTTCAAAGCGAAAGAGAGCCCTTTTGCTGCTGAAAGACCAACCAATAACGCGCCCACCAAACCAGGTCCATATGTAACCCCAATAGCATCAAGCTCCTTAAGTTTGACCCCCGCTTTTTCCACAGCTTCATCTATTACCGGCACAATCAGCTCAACATGCCTTCTAGAAGCTATCTCAGGCACAACTCCGCCATACTTCTGATGTAAACTGATTTGCGATGAAATTATATTCGAAAGAACTTTCCGTCCGTTTAAAATAACAGCTGCAGATGTTTCATCACAGCTTGACTCAATTCCCAATATCATTATATCTTTATTTTGCTGCATAGTTTTTACTCCTCAAATTACTCATCTTTACAATTAAACGGCTTCGTAAATGTAAAGATTAATCACTCTAAATATAATAACTCAAAATTTTAGCGTAAAAAAGATATGGAAGAACAATTGATCCAATATTATCAATCCACCTAGTACAAAAACATAATACGAAAATACCCTCAGATTACCTTTAGAAATCATCTTAATCATAAACTTTACCGCAATATATCCCGATATTGCTGCTGCTACCATTCCCACAATCATAGGAAAAAACTCGATGCTTGTAGAGGTCTTGTGTTTCACAATGTCAAGGGTCGTATCGGCAGCTGCTGCCAATATGATAGGTATGGAGAGCAGGAAGGAATACTTTGCCGCAAACTCTCTTTTTAAGCCTCTGAACAATGCGCTTGAAATTGTCAATCCTGAACGTGAGATTGCAGGCATAATCGCAATACCCTGAGCTATACCAATTATTAACGCATCTACATAAGTAGTTTCCTTTTCTTCTTTATTCTTTGTCTTAATGGACTCTGCAAACCAAAGTGCAAGTCCGGTAATAATAAACTCAATTCCTAAAGTTGAACCAGTGCTTAAAAGATTTTCCACTGTCTTTTTCAGAGCTAAGGCAATAGCTAAAGTCGGCGCAGTTCCCACCAAAATAAGCAATGTTATTTTGCTGAAGGGCCTTTTTATTATCTCTATAATATCTTTCCAAAATACCGCAATAACAGCAATTAGAGTTGCAAGATGAACAGCTACATCAAAAGTAGCAGCGCCTTCTTTAATACCAAAAATGTGCTGAAACAATTCCAGGTGTCCTGAACTGCTTACGGGCAGGAACTCTGTAAGCCCTTGAACAATACCTAATATTAAGCCTTGTAATATATCCATTTTTTCTCTCCCTATCTACAAATTTTAAACCTAGCGTTTTTTACATAACAGATTTCTGAACTTATTCAACGTGTTAAAAAGAACTTCTAAGAAACCTGTTGGCAGCATAATTCGCAAAATATCCACAAATACCTATGTATTATAAAACACAAGAAATATTTTATAGCATACTATAAAAAAATGCAAAATTTTTTCGCAACTTATATAAAATTATATTCCAGATCAGTCGCGCTTAGTCTATATTTTACTGACACACCAAATAGATGCCCATATATGTAAAATTGGAATGATAAAGAAAAACACTGGATTAATCTCTAATCATTCCTTTTGTTTATAAAAATATATTTTTTTCTCCTTTACTAAACTTGCGCTTGAGCAGTCAGAATATTGAGGGATGGGTTGTTTATAACAACTTCATCAATCGCTTTCTCTTTTATTCCAAATACATGATCAATAACCTGGCTTATATCCTCCACGGGTATAACTTCAATTCCAATATCATTAAACATTTCCTGCCAATTTTCCTTTGGCGTCAGGACCTTTTTGACTCCTGCTATTCTGGCCGCCTCAACTTTTGCGGCAACACCGCCTACAGGTTTAACCTTTCCTTTAATGGAGATTTCACCAGTCATCGCAATCTCTGTGCTTACGGGAACATTTTTAATAGCGGAGTATATAGCTATAAAGATGGCAATACCCGCTGACGGACCGTCGATTGGCATTCCTCCTGGAAAATTCAGATGTATATCGTATTTCCTGTAATCAATTCCCACAGACTTTTTTAATACAGTCGCAACATTATCAATTGAAGCTTTCGCAGTGCCTGTCCGTTTCAATTTGTGTCCTTTGCCATCTAACTCTTCCTCTTCAATTACACCGGTGATTGTAAGCTTTCCATTCTCATTCTCTGCTAGTGAAGCCGTCGCCTCTATATCAATTAAAACACCTGTGCTGCTGCCGATAACTGCAAGTCCATTTACACAGCCTACATATTCTCCTGCTGTGATCTTCTTTTCTGAACGCGGGCTGTATCGTCCGAATTCTATAACCCATTCAACATCCTTTTTCGTTATTGCGTTTCTGCCCTCAATTAGAGCTGCTCCACCTGCTATCTGTATAATGTTGACCGCGTCTCTTCCGTTTTGCGCGTATTTCGCCACAAGGTTTTCAATATCGCCTTCAAGCTTAAAGCCGCCTCTAAATGCGGCATTCTTTGCAATTCTTGCGATTTCTTCAGCAAATAGCGGCCTGAAAAATACTTCCACGCATCTGGATCTTATGGCAGGGGGAATATCTTCAGATTGCCTTGTAGTGGCTCCCACCAACCTGAAATCAGCGGGTAAACCCTTTTGAAATATGTCATGTATATGAGCCGGAATATTGTTATCCTCTGAGCTGTAATAGGCGCTCTCCATAATGACGCGCCTGTCTTCGAGAACCTTTAAAAGCTTGTTCATCTGTATGGGGTGCAATTCTCCTATTTCATCGAGAAAGAGCATTCCTCCATGCGCTTTTGTTACAGCCCCAGGCTTAGGCTGAGGAACTCCCGCGGCGCCATAAGCGCCTGCTCCCTGATATATGGGGTCGTGCACCGAACCTATAAGCGGATCTGCTATTCCTCTCTCATCAAACCTTAAGGTTGTAGCATCCATTTCTACAAACTTTGCTTCTTTTTTAAATGGTGAAATGGAGTTCTGCTTAGCCTCCTCGAGTATAACCCTTGCAGCCGCAGTTTTACCGACTCCGGGAGGGCCATAGATTATTACGTGCTGCGGGTTTGGACCGCACAATGCAGCTCTCAGCGCTCTGATCCCTTGCTCCTGGCCGATTATGTCCTTAATGGATGCTGGTCTTGTTTTTTCAGATAATGGCTCTGTAAGTTTTATTTCACGAAGTTTTTTCATCTTATCCAATTCTTTTTTAGCTTCCTTATCTATAGCGCTCTTGTTACTTTGCTGCGATTTAAGCAGATTTAGAAAGTATAAGCCGATAATCAATGTGAAAAAAAATTGTATGATAAACAAAGTACTTGTAAGCATTATATAACCTCCTTGGAAAATAAATCGTTCAAAGTATTATTATTAGCATTGGAAGTTTTTTTATGCCGTTTTTCTGCGTGTTAATTTTTGATTTTATTTCCTGGTCAAAGTTATATAAAAACCGCCAGAACAGTAAATCTTACTATCCTGGCGGTAATATCAAGCCTATTATAATCTTTATTTTATCACAGCTCATTACAGTTAAAAACACATTATTGAAGTATTTAACTGCAATCAATATCGCTACATTAAAACAATTAATCCTTTACGATACTGATTCCCTCTTTATCCGAGACTTTTTCCCAGACGTTTTTTTTAAAGGTTTTTTGTCTTCATTTATCAATAACTCCGGAGTTGCTTTATTTTCAACAGAGTCTCTATTGATTGTACATTTTTCTATATTTGTAGACGAAGGTATATCATACATAACTTCCAGCATGATTTCTTCAAGAATTGCTCTTAATCCTCTCGCTCCAGTATTTCTTGCTATTGCTTTTTCCGCTACCGCATCTAATGCTCCTTCATCAAACTCAAGAAGCACATCATCCATTTCAAAGAGCTTCTGATACTGCTTTATAAGAGCGTTCTTTGGTTCTGTGAGGATCTGAACAAGAGCAGCTTTATCAAGAGGATGCAGAGTAACAACAACTGGAAGTCTTCCTACAAACTCAGGAATCAACCCAAATTTCAAAAGATCCTGCGGTAGAATGCTCAGTAGAATGTTACTGACATCCTTTTCCTTGGCTGTTTCAATTTTAGCTCCAAAACCTAATGTCTTTTTACCAATTCTATTTTGAATAATCTTATCTATTCCATCAAAAGCTCCACCACAGATAAACAGTATATTTGTTGTGTCAATCTGGATAAACTCCTGATGCGGATGCTTTCTTCCACCCTGAGGCGGAACTGAAGCTACTGTTCCTTCAAGTATTTTTAACAGAGCCTGTTGAACTCCTTCACCGCTTACATCTCTTGTAATAGAAGGATTCTCAGACTTTCTAGCGATCTTATCTATTTCATCGATATAGATTATTCCTCTTTCTGCCTTTTCTATATCATAATCTGCTGCCTGAATCAGTTTAAGAAGAATATTTTCAACATCTTCCCCAACATAACCTGCCTCAGTTAATGATGTCGCATCGGCAATCGCAAAAGGAACATTCAATATTCTTGCCAGTGTCTGAGCAAGAAGCGTCTTACCTGAACCTGTAGGTCCAAGCATAACTATATTACTCTTTTGCAATTCGGTATCATTTGTTTTCAGATCAGAGCCTATTCTTTTATAATGGTTATAAACAGCTACAGCTAAAGACTTCTTAGCTCCATCCTGACCAATAACATACTGATCAAGTATTGCTTTTATATCCTTAGGTTTTGGAATCTCGCTAAGATCGGTATCAGCTTTTACATCTTCAAATTCTTCTTCTATAATTTCGGAGCACAATTCAATGCACTCATCGCAAATATAGACTCCAGGGCCGGCTACCAACCGCTTAACCTGCTCCTGGGTTTTGCCGCAGAATGAACATTTAAGCTGCTTCTTTTCATCATATCTGGACATCATTCCACCTCATTTATTATCTTCTATACATAACATCGTCCACCAAGCCGTATGCTTTTGCATCTTCTGCTGACATGAAAAAGTCTCTTTCTACATCCTTTTCTATTATATCAAGTGGCTTACCTGTATTTTCACTCAAGATTTTGTTAAGTTTACCTTTGATTTTCAATAACCATTCCGTATGAATTTTGATATCCGTCGCTTGGCCACGAACACCGCCTAAAGGCTGGTGAATCATAATTTCCGCATTCGGAAGAGCAAATCTTTTGCCTTTCGCTCCCGCTGACAATAAAAACGCGCCCATGCTTGCAGCCAACCCAACGCATATAGTTGAAACATCGGGCTTAACATACTGCATTGTATCGTAAATGGCAAACCCAGACGTTACAGAGCCTCCGGGGCTGTTTATATATAACTGTATATCCTTATCCGGATCTTCTGCTTCAAGGAATAACATCTGCGCCACAACAAGACTTGCAGTAACATCATTTACTTCATCGCTCAAAACTATTATTCTGTCTTTCAGAAGCCTTGAATAAATATCATACGACCTCTCACCACGGTTTGTTTGTTCTACAACTATTGGAACCAGACTCATTGCATTGGCCTCCTTTTTTATTATACTTTTATATTGTTTCCCAATTCAACGGAAAAATAACCGTTATAGATAACCGACTGTAAACTTTTATATCAGTTCGCTTTGGCTGGTCATTTCGCTACGCTTCATTGCTCGCCCAAGCAACCCGGAAAAGCCCTTTTTCGGCTGTTCAAAGCAACTATATAAAAAGCAATTAATCTTTTCCATTTGCCTATCACAAAATAACGTTAAAGCGTTCGTTATATTGCTCCGTCAAATGTAAGATTAATAGTGCTTTTTATATAGTTAACAAATAAGTTATCAATATATTAATAATTTTGCATTGGTATCCGGAACAAACTTGCTACATATTTCAAAGATAAAATAAATAAATTTAAC
>JAUZPS010000198.1 GCA_030705945.1 Bacillota bacterium | reverse complement strand
GCTGTATACATCTGAAGAAAGTAAATTTTGTTTGGTATAAGAAACGTCGGATATTTATCAGGATTTGGAATATCATTGTCGGATATTCCATCCGCATCCTCTCCCTTAAATAATTCAAGGCTTTTTATTGTGTAACTAAGGCGGTTTCCATCCTGAATAATATTAGGAGACCTTGCGCTTACATATTTCATAAGTCTGTATTTTGCCTGGTACTCGCCAAATACCTTGCCGTTAAATTCTAACTGTGGATAAGGCAAACTTGTTAAATCTACCTGATTTGTGCTTATAACGAAATGAAAGTAAACATCATTGCTTTCATTGTATGGGTTCGCGCTGATAATTTCATTCCAATTTGAGGGCTTATTCCACGAAATTGTAACATCCGTCGATTTGATAGCTATTGCTGTATTGTTTGTCGGATCTATAACATCTCCAGGCGAAGCTGTTCTGTCTGTTACTGTAAGATTTGTAGGTACAGGAGGTCTTGAATTGTCCTCATTTAATGTATAGGGCATTTTAGGGGACTCCAGCCTATCACTGGATGCGTCAGTCTTAACAACCACTTTATAATAAAGCGGATTGTTAGGGTTATTGACTGTAAAGGCAGTCAAAGCGTATGGAGAGTTGTTAGGAAAGTAACTGTCGTTAAGACTTTTTCTTACCTTCCAATCCCCTTCAATCGTGGGGTCATCGCCGGTCTGGACTTCATACTTTAAAGCTGGTAAATCAAGGCTCCCCTGGTTTATTCTAAATACCTTAACATAAACATTGTTAGCGTCATCTCTTGAAATCTGGAATCTTATTGGGGAATAAGTATATGGAACCGCCCCTAGCAGCCGGCTTCCGTTCTGATTCATACCCGGACCGACAGTTATTGCGTTAACAGCCGCTCCAGCTGTGTTCCTTATTATTGGTTTTATATTCATATAGTATACGGTGCCTGGAATAATATCCGCATCGGGCAACTGATATGCATTAGCTGCTGTTGGAAGGTCTGCGGCGCTGCTTGCTCTTCCTATGAGATCAAAGTTGACCTGGCCGGAAGAATCCATATCATTTACGCTTGCCGTAAGGCTGCTTCCTGACACAATTGCGCTGTAAGTTATGGGATCTGACGGAATAGCAGGATTAACCTGACTGATTATTAATGCTGACTGAGCTGAGCCACTGTTTAGATTGCTGTAATCTGTCGATATATTTATTCTGAAGTTTAGTGTGCTTAACACCCGCGTATCATTATAAAACGAATTGATTTTTGATTGCATATCCAAAAGGGCTGCCGGTTGATTGGCGTATTCAAAAGTATCTGATCCCTCCACCCACACTTTAGGTATGGTCCACTGAAGGTTTAGAGCAGGACTAGTACCAATCTCAAAACCGCCTCCAGTAACAGCTTTTCTTGACTGGTCCAGGATTTTAGATCTGAAGCTGATATTAGGGCAAAAGTAAAAGAAGCCTCGGCCAATTTTATTGCCTGTACACCCTGCCCCATCATAAACTTCTAACTTTATGTCATATATAATATCATCTAGAAGTCCCGGAATATCAATAGTATTAGTTATCTGATCTTTTTTTATCTCAGTTGCTGTAACAGGATTAGTCGGGCTATGGAAAGTGACCCATACAGACTGGCAATTTGCCAAAGTCGGCCATCTTAAAGTCAGCGTTCCCGAATCAAAGGAATAGGCTGTTAGATAAAATGTTGATACAGAAGCTGCGTATGACGTTTTATTATTATCAGGAAAATAACCTGAGATTGTTAGTAATATGAGAAATATTGATAAAATTTTTCTGAGTTTCTTCATTAGAATGCCACCTTTTATTTAAAATATGTAAAATTTGATTCATAAGTTGCGAAAAGTTCAGCTTTGATAGTAAAAATCCCTGAGAAATGATACTGGATCAACCGTCAATTTTTAATATTATATATATCGACATAATTCATGAAGGATTAAATAATTAATCTCAACTTTTAATATAATAAGAAAAATTATTCGATATATTTTATTGACACGTATTAATAGCAAATGTTAAAATGAATGTTTTGACATGATAATAGCTTTATAGTATACTAAAAATATATAATGGATGAGGGCGTTTCAAAAGATTCTTTGTTTAAGTTCTGTAATGATAAAAACTCATTATATCTAGTTCTTGAAACGGCCAGTTGACTGGTTTAATACAACATAAGTGATTTTAACTTTCATATACCTAAGGTTTACTGATTTTTATAAAATACTAATTATATAATTTATCTGTCAGGAGGTGTTGTTTTCTAAATTAAATAAACAAAATTAAAATCAACTAATCATTTACATTTATCAATTGCAAAATACTGTGAAAATGTTCGTTAATTTGCACAGCTAAGTGTAAGGTTAATAATGATTTTAATGCAAATAAGATATATTTATGTTTTTAATATATACTATTAAATGTAAGATTGATAATGACTTTAAATAAGTAATCATAAATATTACTTTTAATGAGACAAGTATCTAAATATTTTAAATGTTTACTCTATATTAATTCTTAAGTCTCATTTAAACAAACTTGGAATTCAAAAGTTTCTCATAAAGACTATCAACAAATAAATACACAGATAGTATATAAATTTCTTTTGTTTTTTGTTTTTTTGTTATGGAGGCGTATGTATGTATAATATAGGAGATAAAATTGTTTATCCAATGCACGGAGCTGGAGTCATAGAGTCTATAGAAGAAAAAGAAATTCTTGGACAGATAACAAATTATTATGTAGTCAAAATTCCTGTTGGTGAAATGAAAGTAATGATTCCCATAAGCAACGTTGAGGATATAGGGATTAGACAAGTCATTAGTAATCAGGACGCTGATAAGGTATTTGCTGTTCTTGGTGAATTCGAACAAATTTCAACCAATAATTGGAACAAACGATATCGTGAAAACATGACCAAAATCAAAAGTGGCAACATTTTTGAAATTGCCTGTGTTGTCAGGTCACTGTTACAGCGGGATAGGGATAAGGGTTTGTCTACAGGTGAGCGGAAGATGCTCAACAGCGCTAAACAAATTCTTGTTAGCGAACTAGTCTTAGCAAAAGGCATTGATCAGTATGAAGTGGAAAAAATTATGAACAAAAATCTAAAATTTTAAGTACATAAGGGCGTTTCAAAAAATTCCTTGTTCAAGTTTATATGACTAAAACCCATTATATCAAGTTTTTGAAACGACCAGTTGCTAAGTTTTTTTGATACTACATAATCAATCTTTTTAAAGAAGGAATAATTTTTTACTCATATTATCAGTAATTAAGACTACTGATGATATCTTCTTCATAAAATCATATATAGAAAATAATTGGTTTTTGATCAATTTTACACAAATAATTTGTGGATTTTTTGTTATGCTAATTCCATTATTTATTTATATTATCCAAAGCTATCTTACTACATTTAAACAGTAATTCAAAAACCGCCTGATGTAAAATTTGGGGGATAACTATAGTGCTTAATAGAATTATTAAGATTTCTTTTTCTTTTGTAGGTGGTATTACAGGCTTTACTATGTCTTATACCATTTTGTCATTGATTAATGCTCAAATAAGTTTTGTGTTACAGTTTTCTATATTTGTTTTATCTATAATAATTTCTGCTGCGCTCTTTTTTATTGCAAGCGCTAAAATTATTGATATTGTTATGTCTACATTTGACAATGTGGAACGGCATATACATAGCCTTAGCCTGTATGAACTGACTATCAGTTCACTTGGCGCAATAATTGGTCTCATTATTGCAAATCTGATCGTTATTCCCATCAAGAGCATTGATATAATAGGTTTGCCCTTAGCAGTATTCGCGAATATTCTTTTTGGATGCATTTTTTTTGCAATTGGTATAGCTGTTGGAAGGCGTAATGATAGTTTGCTTGAGTCATTTATGGGAAGGAAAAATACTATAAGCAGCGTAAAGAAAAAACTTCTTGATACATGCGTCATCATTGATGGCAGAATACTGGACATCGTAAGGACAGGGTGTATTGATGGAGATTTGATAGTTCCTAATTTTATTCTTGAAGAGTTGCGTCATATAGCAGATTCATCAGACTCGTTAAAGAGAGCAAAAGGAAAAAGGGGACTTGAAATTCTCAGTATACTTCAAAAAGAATTTAAAAATCTTGTTAAGGTTGAAGACTTTGATGGCTTTGATGGTTACGAAGTCGATGATAAATTGATAAAAGCGGCAAAAAAACAGGGGTATTCCGTCATAACAATAGACATGAATCTAAACAAAATTGCCGGAGTTCAAGGTGTGCAAGTGTTAAATATAAACGAGCTCTCTAATGCGTTAAAACCTATTGCTTTACCTGGAGATGAAATGATTATTCAGATGGTAAAGGATGGCAAGGAACCTGGTCAAGGCTTAGGTTATCTGGAGGATGGAACAATGATTGTTGTGGATGGTGGTAAAAACTACATGGGAGAATCTATTAATGTAGTTGTAACAAGCAATATTCAGACTGCTGCAGGTAGAATGGTATTTGCAAAGCCAAATTTATAGAAATTTTCTTATAAAAAATATTTAATGCTCATTTCTATTGACACTACAAAAGCGCGCATATAAAATAAAGAGTGTGTTTTTTTTTGTATTTTAAAATCAATTTATTTTTGCTATCGCAAAATACTGTAAAAGCATTTGCTATTTTGAGCTGCTAAATGTAATAATGATATTAATATAATTTAAATTCTTTTAAGGCAGTATCAAAAAGAAAATTTGTCGATAATTGAAAATAACGAGCTATAATTCTTAATTAAGCCAGCGCTCAAAATGTGTTAACTATTTGCGGTTTGACACCTTTTGAGCGCTGAATAAATTCAATACTATAGTTCATTATATAAAATATCATTTAATAAATTATTAGATTCCTTTATAATATTTATTTAAAGGTGGTTCGGACCATTTTAGGAGGATTTTATCATGTCTGTCAAGTATGTATTTGTAACCGGCGGCGTTGTATCTGGTTTGGGAAAGGGAATTACTGCCGCATCCCTGGGTAGACTCTTAAAAGCAAGAGGGCTACATGTTACCATTCAAAAGTTTGACCCTTATTTAAATGTGGACCCCGGTACAATGAGTCCATATCAACACGGCGAAGTTTTTGTAACCGATGATGGCGCTGAAACGGATTTAGATTTGGGTCATTATGAAAGGTTTATAGACGAAAACCTCAGCAAGAACAACAATGTTACTACAGGTAAAATTTACTGGTCAATAATAAGTAAAGAACGAAAAGGCGAGTTTTTAGGCGGCACTGTTCAAGTAATCCCGCATATTACAAATGAAATTAAAGAGCGGATTTACAGAGTTGGCAAGTCAGACCATACAGATATTGTAATAACTGAAATTGGAGGAACAGTTGGGGATATAGAAAGTCTTCCGTTTTTAGAAGCAATACGTCAGGTTGCAACCGATGTTGGCCGTGAAAATGTCATGTATATACATGTTACCCTGGTTCCTTACTTAAGTAAATCGCATGAACCTAAAACAAAACCTACCCAGCACAGTGTAAAGGAACTCAGAAGCATAGGTATCCAGCCAGATGTAATAGTTTGCAGATCTGAGAAGCATTTGTCTAAGGACTTAAGGGACAAGATTGGCTTATTCTGCAATATTCCAGGTGACTCAGTTATTCAAAATCTTGATGCGGATATATTGTATGAAGTGCCATTGATGCTCGAAGATGAAGGCTTGGCAGATATTACTTGCAAGAGACTCAGTCTTGAATGCAAGGCTCCTGATTTAACAGAATGGAAAGATCTTGTAAGTAATCAAAAGAATCTGACAAACTCAGTAACTATTGCTCTTGTCGGTAAGTATGTTGAGCTTCATGACGCCTATATCAGCGTTGTTGAGTCGCTTAAACATGGTGGGATAGCTAACAATTCCGAGGTTAAAGTAAAATGGGTCAACTCTGAACACTTAACTGAAGACTGTGTATCAGAAACCCTCGCTGATGCTGATGGAGTTCTTGTTCCAGGTGGTTTTGGAGACAGAGGCGTTGAAGGTAAAATTCTTGCCGCAAAATACTGCCGTGAAAACAAGGTTCCCTACTTTGGAATTTGCCTTGGAATGCAAATGGCTGTTGTTGAATTTGCCAGAAATATAGTAGGTTTTACTGACGCTCACAGCTCAGAATTTGATAACTCCACAAAGTATCCGGTAATTGATTTAATGCCTGAACAAAGGGATATCGATGAAATGGGTGGTACAATGAGACTTGGATTATACCCATGTAAAATCAAGGAAGGAACAAGAGTGAGCCAAATATATAAAGAAGGTCTTATTTATGAAAGACACAGGCATAGATATGAAGTAAATAATGAATTCAGAGAAAAGCTGGTAGCCAAAGGTCTTATAGTCTCCGGACTATCTCCAAGTGAAAAGCTTGTTGAAATGATAGAACTTCCAGATCACCCATGGTTTATAGGCGTTCAGTTCCATCCTGAGTTTAAATCGAGACCCAATAGACCTCATCCGCTATTTAGAGCCTTTATAAAGGCTTCCTTTGAAAATCAAGCAAAAAAGTAGTTTGACATAATTTTTTTCTATAGATTTTACAATAAACATTTTACCTATAAAATCTAGCCGCTATAACAGCATAGCGACTAGATTTTATTTTTATGTAAAAACATTTATATATAATTATTTTTTATACAATACACATTTTACATTTCTATATAAAATCTATATAAAAATCATAAAAATTAATAACTTCATTTCTCTTAAACACCCTTTAATGCTGTCAAACCATTCTAATAGTTGAATTTCCCATTTATTTTGAGTTATTTTACTATATAGTATAAACTTTATTAGTTTTGACAATACTTAATATATATTGATAAATTAAAAAAACATATTAAAATTTGGGGGAATAAGATATGAGAGACAAATTTGTATTTAGAAAAAGCGATTTTAGAAGTTTGAACAACAGAAGCAATGTAAATAAACATAATATAATTAAAAAAAGAGCTATTCTTAAAATTACTTCCTGTATATTATCTTTGATAATATTACTTTCATTATTTATATGCACTTCCTATTCAGATAATTTAAATAAAGATTTATCATCAAATATAATAAGGCTTCATGTAATAGCTAACAGTGATACGCCTGATGACCAGGCCTTAAAAAGAAGCGTCCGCGATTTGATATTGAAGTATATGAGGGAAAACTCTGAAGTCACGACCAATCTTGAGGAAACAAAAAAAATACTTACAAGAGACATGGACAAGATTACCGCTTTGGCAAGAAATGAAGTCATAAGATGGGGTAAAAACTATCCAGTTAAAACAATGCTTGGCGATTTTCCTTTCCCAACAAAAACTTATGGCGATATCGCTCTTCCAGCCGGCAACTATCAAGCTCTGCGGGTAGTAATCGGTAATGGCGATGGCGCAAATTGGTGGTGCGTGCTTTTTCCACCCTTATGTTTTGTAGACGCGACTCATGGAACCGTTCCCGATGATGTAAAGCAAAAGCTTAAAAATTCTTTATCGGATGAAGAATATAATATCGTTACCTCCAGTAGCAGTGAGGACGTTCCTGTTAAGGTTAAATTCAAATTGATCGAAGTCCTTCAGGGATCAAAGATCAAGTTAACATCTTTTGTTCATAAATTGTTTAACAATAAGAAATAAAATCTTTTGAAATTTTGTATCACCTTATTATATTCTTGCAGCCATATCCTCGTAGCCATATCCTCGTAGCCATATCCTCGTAGCCATATCCTCGCAAGCATGCGCTTATCAAATTTACACTCAAATGCAATTCGCAGTTATGGCCCATTTTTATGGCTGCTTAATTCGGAGCGGGAAAGTTGAGTTAGGCGGTATCAGAAAAACTTAGCAACTGGTCGTTTCAAAAACTTGATATGATGAGTTTTCATCATACAAAACTTGAACAAGGAATTTTTTGAAACACCCTTACTTAATTGTGATCCTTAAAATAGTTACTTCTAATTAGTGTATCAGCTAACTCAAGCCCTTT
>JAUZPS010000197.1 GCA_030705945.1 Bacillota bacterium | reverse complement strand
TACCTTATTGATATATGTATTGCAATTATTTACGCTCCCAATCTGTTAAGGACGCTACGATCTTATGAAACATGCCCTTATAATGAAATAGTCTCAACACTGTTGAGACTATTATTGTAGTCGTATTTCCCCGATTAATTTAGATAAAAAATCCTTTTAAAGAGATTTCTACACAAAAATGTGTGTTTCTGAAGATGGATTGTCAGAACCCTGAAAGGTGTCTGGGCTCTAAATTCCTAATTCCATTTTTACCGTATTTTTAAACTCCTTTATCATATCTTCCTTTGTTTTAATTTTTCCAGCTAAATATGATCTTAAACATTCCGTATATACTCTTTCAATTGATTCGTCGTGTTTAGTAAGTATCTTACCGTTTATATCTTGTATAAAAGGTTCAAAGAACTTGAATAAATTTGTTCCAACGATCTTATCATCTTCAGGCGAACCTTCTGCTATTATATTTAAATTATTCGGAATAGCTTGTTCATCCTCAGCCCATTTTTTCATTGTTTCTTTATTTGTTGCTATATTCTTTAGAAATTCCCATGCAGTATCTTGTTTTGGAGACTTACTGTAGATCCCATACCACGTTCCACCCCAAAAAGTTTGAAATTGCGGTTTAGCCAATCCCCATCTTCCACCTTCTGTAGCTTTCTTATCCTCTGAACCAATGATCCACGGAATTCCCCATGAAGGACATTCCCAAAATAAAGCTTTTTCATCGTCAGCTATTGCTGAACTCCAGGCTGGTGACCATTGGTCAATAGCAGCTTCGTATTTATTATCCCTTAAAGTTTTAGCTAAATCTATAAAATCAAGCATTTTCTGGTCGATAGTCAACTTGTTGTTTACTACCCATGGTTGACTTCGTCCACCAAGATAAATTTTCTCGATCTCTTCAAAACCTGGAAATAATGCAACTTTCCCACCACTTTTCTCTTTTACAACCTTAGCTGCGCTTAACAAATTTTGCGATAAAGAAAGCATAGCAGATATTAATTTAGGATCGTCAGACCCAAGATATTTTTTAGCAACACTTTTTTTATAAGCCATTGCTACAGGCATAATATCAGGTGATAAAGCTCTAAGAGTTCCGTTTTTGTCTGTGCCAACTTCAACTGTGTAAGGAGCCATATTGCCTATATAATCTTTTGCTTTTTCCGTCAAATCAGCAAAAGCATTAGGCATGTCAATAAATTCCTTTGTATAAGCTGATTCAACCGCATATACATCCGGAACACCGGCACCTGCTTTGATAGCTGTTGTAAGTCTGTTCTGATATAGTTTGTTCCTGTCAGATATAATGGATAAGTTAACTTTAATATTAGGAAATGCCTCATTAAATGACTTTACGATTGCTTCACCATCATCCTTATAAAAATGCCATAAAGATAATTCTTTTTTACTATTAGTATCGTTCTGTGGTGAAGGAGCACTTGAGTTCTTTGAAGATAGCATTATAGATTGAGTAGCGCTATCCCATTCAACATTTAATCCTGATAATTCAGCAACAGACCTGATAGGTAAATATGTTCTACCATTTATCACCACCGGAGATAATTGTGAGCCATCGGTATCAGTTAGAATCTTTTGTTGATTATCGCAGTAAACTTTAATATTGCCGTTCACCGTTGCTTCTACTGTTTTCAATGTGTTATAGCCCCATGTAAATATACTCATAATTGCAACAACTAAAACTGCTAGTATGACTATTGAAAGTCTTTTCATGTTTACTCCACCTCTTCATAAAATAATTTAGAAAAATAATTCTCTTTTGATAAAAGTAAAAATTCATCAAACAATATCCATTCTGCTTGCTGCGGCCTTTAGATTGATTAATTCATATAGCTTAGCTCTATGCGATAATTTGAATTTTATCATGATTGTTGTTTGAAATAGTTAAAGTTTAATTATTAAATAGTTAAGGATTATTTACAGTTTTACCAAATCAGCTTAATCTGTTACTTTCTGTAATTCCAATTCTTCCCACCCAATTTTAAAGGTTCGTTATTTTGCTCTGTCAAATGTAAGATTAATAGCGTTTTAATTTGGTAACATTTGTCTTTTTAGTCTCATCAGGATATTTGTCAGATGGATATGTATGTAAGAATGTTTGACGATTTAAAGCGAGCCGAAAAGTATTCGGTACTCAATGGAAGCCAGCATCTTTTTGCTTCAAAATACCGTTTTATCTTGCAATATTTGGATATAAAGTCATAAACTTATATGCTATAATATATGCATATCAAAATGTAAACATTTACTTGTTGAGGTATAAATATATGTTTGAGAATAGAGTTATTAACAAAATAAAAGATGGCTCCCGTATTGAACATGAATCGTATTGTTCTGCAGACTTAGCCTTATTTAAACCCGAATGCTTTGCTTACGGAGAAACTTCATTTGATTGTTTTCATTTTGTTTTGCCAAAAAAACATGTACCTCCTATATTTGTTGATCAAAAAGAAAAAATTTTATATAAAGCTCATATCTTTTCTACAAACCCGGATCAAGTGTTAAAGGTATCCCAACAAAACAGTATAGAACAAATTGATTACTTGGCAATGTTTATAGAAAAGAAAAAACTTCAGGAATTATCAAAAGATGCATTTAACAGAAGCAAGGTATCCTTCGATAACATAAATAATTACCTCAGTAGTATTCTGCTGCACCATATCAACCTTTTTATAGATGAATGCAAAACCAGACAGTCCGGCTATCAGTTTGTGATTGATAGCATCGCAATTCAGATATCAATTAATGTTTTAAGGGATTTAAAAAACAATTTACCCACTCAGCATGAAAAAAGACGTTATTCATCAAGAATTGATGTTAATAAGGCTATAGATTTTTTGTGGGAAAATACTGCTACAGATTTTTCTCTTGAAACTTTGTGCAAAGTTTCAAACTTAAGTCCTTATTACTTTTCACGCTTATTTAAAGATTCTACTGGCAAAACGCCTTATGAATACTATATGGACCTAAAAATCAATAAAGCTGTTGATCTTTTCAAATCAAAAAAATATTCTATTACTGAAGTTAGCTATATGCTGGGTTTTTCAAATCATAGTCACTTTACTTCAGTTTTTAAAAGAAAGACAGGTATTACGCCGTCAACATTTATCAAATCCATATCACTGTAACAGCTCAAACTATCCCCCATAACCAACTGAGACTTTTATAAATCAAGGCAAAAATTTATTAAAATAGAGCAAAAATTTGATATTAAAATAAAATTTTTAAACGTATAATAAAATTCAAAATAATATTAGTTCTTTTTTAGGGGGTATAAGTATGAAATTAAGAAATGTAATTAGTTTATTACTTGGTTTTTTAATCACATTTTCAGCATTTAGTTTTCAGTGTTTTTCAGCAGACGGTAAGAAGTTAGTCGCGCATTACAAATTTGATGACGATTTTAAGGATTCTTCCGGTAATTCTCTTGATGGAGAAATTAAAGGTGATGTTCCTTTTTCGGAAGGTATTTTAGGAAAATGCGCGCAGTTTGGAAATGGCTACATAGAAGTTAAGGACAATGATTTGCTTGATTTTAGTTCATCCTTTACAGCTTCAATGTGGGTAAAAATGAGCCCGAATGTAGATAAGGACAATTGGAGTGGAATAAGAACTCTTATTATAAAAAAAGGAACTAGATATTCTCCATATTATGTTGCTCTTTATCATAGTAAACAGGGAATGGGTGAGTTTGACGGTAACAATTATAATACTACCCGTGTTTCTGCCGGAAAAGACATGCCGCTTATAGGAGACAAGTGGTGTATGCTTACATTAACCTTTGATAATGGCAATGTTTCAATTTATCAGGATGATAAGTTTATAAAATCAGCAGTTGTTAGTGATGAAGATAAAATATTGAATAAAACTGAGGGCTCATTATTCATCGGAAATTATGACGGCGCTACAGGCAGAGAATTTTATGGTATGATAGATGATCTCAAACTGTACAATTATGCTCTTAGCGCCACTGATATTAAAACAATGTACGTAGATGTTATGAAAAGCGCATCAGGTGTAATTGAGCTCCAAATCAACAAATCCAAAATGACTGTAAATAGTGTGGAAAAAGAAGTTGACCCCGGAAGAAATACGTCACCTGTAATCGTAAATAACAGAACATTGGTTCCTATCAGGTCAATTATCGAAGCAATGGGCGGAACTATTGCATGGGATGGAAATGATAGAAGAGTTGACATTATTTTAAAGGGTAAAACAATAAAATTATGGATTGATAAAACCGAGAGCCTTGTTGGAACTGAGAAAAAAAGCCTTGACGTTGCTCCTGCGATTATAAAAGAAAGAACTATGCTGCCTTTAAGATTTGTTACAGAAAATCTTGGAGCAACTATTGAGTGGAATGATACTGAAAAGAAGATAACTATTCGTTATACTCCGTAAAAAAATAATATTTAGATAAGTTACGAAAAAGATTTTACATTAAAAATGCAGTTAATACGTCTGCATTTTACTATCAAAGCTGAACTTTTCGTAACTTATAAATCAAGGTATATATTTTGCAATATAAAAAAGTATGTAAAATGTTTATTGCAAAATATATAATTTTACAGTTCGAGATCAATAAATAATAATCCGAACATAAATAAAAAACTTTAGACAAGGTTTGTCTGCTGCTCTGATTATACCGTAAGGCAATCTGCAATAGGCAACTTATATGTCTAAAGTTTTATGTTTGTTTATTTTACAACAACTGTAATTGTTGAACTGCTGGTTGTTCCAAATGAGTTTGAAACATCACACCTGTATGTATAGGTTCCGGACTTCCTTGCAAATATTAGCCTGTCGAACCTCTGATCTTCTGGTGTACTATCTTGACTGCCTTTTGTTAAAGTAAGCCTGCCGTTCTCATATAATTTCCACAAGGTCCCGTTATTGCCTCCAGGCATAATTATATGTAACGTATAACTTTGCCCAACTTTTACCTCATAATAATCCGAACTTATTTCTACCGCTCCAGGCGCTCCAGTTGCTCTTGTTGTAGCGTATTCAACCACAGGTCTATTAGTTGTAGTCGATTGTGTTGGAGCCGAAACTGTAGAGGTTTTCGGCTTGGTGGGTCTCACAGATGGTAAAGGTTTAACGGAGGTTGTAGTTTTTTTAGGCGTTGGCAATATTGACGCAGGTCTTGAACTTGAAGGCTTAGAAACTTCCGTTGGTTTCATGCTTGTTTGTGGAATTTGCGTATTTAAAGGTTTTTCAGAACTTTTTGCTGGTGTATTTTTCTCCTGATCCTTCGTATCTTGCGTATTCGCTGGTTCGCTTTGAGTCTTATTTCCATCCGAGTTATCATTCTGCGCTGTTTTATCATCTGTTTGCTGATCTTTTTCATCAGTATTTGAAGCTGTTTCATCAGTTTTGGAATTTGCTGCGCCTTTTATATCTTTATCTTTATCCGCAACCCTCACAACATCGCTGTTTGCTTCCTTAGAGCCGCTTTTATCGAACTCGCCTTTAATAAACTTAAACCCTGCAAAAGAAACAATTAAAGCCAGAGCTATGCCTGCAACAGCAACAGAGTACTTCAATGCTGGTCCTTTGAAACCGTTTGACAATTTAGATTTGGTGAAATATACCATCTTCCCAAGATCAACCACATTACCGAAGCTTTTTGTCATATTGAATCTTCCATAACCGGTCATATAAATGGCTGTATCCTTTGATCTGTCGATAACAGTTCCAATATTATCTGCCAGCGTATCATCCAATTCAATATTCTTCAGGTAGTTTTTAAGTACGTCAAGGTTACTTTTAAGTATCAGTACTAGAGTAATAGTGTATTTTTTATTCTTCTTGACTTTTCTTGAAATAATATTATTTAGCTCGGCAAGCTCTTCAACAGAAAGATTTTTATCCATTTTCAGATTTGCGAATAATGGCTCGCTGTTCAAAACATCGTGAGCAGTCTTTAATGCAACTTTTATGGAAAAGTTGTCTTTTGGAGTTGATGAGATCAAGAGTGGAACAGTAATCCCAAACTCCCATAGTTTGTGCTTAAGGTGTGTTACATCTTCTCTGAAACTTTTTAGATTCTTTACTCTGTTTTCGTCTAACCATTTTTTAATTGTATTTTCAGCAAATTCAATAAACTCTTTGTATCCCCCTTGTGAAAACTTATCAATAGAATAAATAAAAGCAAATAACCCGACATGAAACTCTTCGCTATTCTTTTTTATTGTACTATCCCCTACATGACTAGAAACACAATTCAATACAAAACCTTCATGTTCACCAATAAATCCTTCCCTAAGAGATCGGTTTCCTTTCTTTAATTGTTGAAAAACTTCCTCACTAACTGCATTTCCTTGATTGTTCAGATTTGGATTATTACTATTATCCAAAGACATCGCCTCCCAAAAAAACTAACTAAAACCTTTTATATTTTTTATATCTTTTTTATATCTTTTTATTTTTTATATCTCCATTTTAGCACAAGCTTACCAATTACTCAATTAATGCGACATAATTAAGAAAATATGTTATAACTATTTTTATGCGCGCTGTATCTTATAGATACCGACCTGTAAAGTTTTATATCATTCAGTTATCTTAAAATCATAATTAATCTTACATTTAGCAGAGCAAAATAACGAACAGTTTTAACGGTATTTTGCGATAGATAAATGTAAAAGATTAAGGGCGTTTCAAAAAATTCCTTGTTCAGGTTTATACGACAAAAACCTATTATATCAAGTTTTTGAAACGACCAGTTGCTAAGTTTTTTTGATACTACCTAATTGATTTTAATATATATAGTATACTGTTAGTCATCAATTTTCGTTGTTGTATTAAATAGACTACTCAAACTGCCGGTCTCCTGCATCCACACAATCTCATTTGACCCATAAAACGCTTCATTAGGAAATGATTTGTTTTTAGTATAACTAGCGACATAACCGGCTTTAAATTCATTGGTAGTCTTATGGCTTATATATTCATCATATGCTTTTTTTGTAATGAAAATATCAATGGCAACTGGGTCCTTGCCTTTACTCAATCGTTTTACCAATTCAATTATTTCATCTTTTGTAGTATCAGCTTTTATCATAATTTCAGAACCCAAACCAGTTTTTTGATTGAAGGGTCTGAATTCACTTAATACTGTGTACTCAATATTCTCCTTTTTTGTCGATTGCGAGGGATTAACTGTATTTACAATAGCAGGCGCTATAGTTGAAATTTCAGCAGGAGTAGCAGTAGCTGAAACCTCCACAGGAGTTGAGGTCGAAATATCATTTGTTTTCGACGTTGAACTGTTGCCGCTTTCACCGCCCGAACAACCCTGAATGCCAAGAAATGCTGTCAACAAAATAACTGAAATCATTAGTTTTTTCATATTACTTTCCTTTCGTCATTTAAATGCCAATAAAATTAAGCTTATATTAAAATCAATTAATCTTTTACATTTATCTATTGCAAAATACCGTTAAAACCGTTCGTTATTTTGCTCTGCTAAATGTAAGATTAATAATGATTTTAATATATATCATTCTTATTTGTTGTTTTACCTGAATACATCATATATAATATATTAAATAAATTTAAATGATTTTTCTATATATTTTTATAAATTTTTTATATTTTGAATAATACTTATCTCTTAAGCTTATAAATTTTAATTATTCGCGAATTATGGCATACTACATTTTACATATTTTTATAATACTGCATAATTTGATAATTTTAGTACTTTTATATAGAATTATACTTATTGATGAATTATTTGTAAATATTTTTTATTAATTCCATAAATTTAATAAGGGTTGATAAGTACTCTTTTTGATACTGCGTAAGGTATTTTGTTTTATAAAAGATATTTTTTTATACGCCCCTTGAATTTCTGAGCATATATAAGTTGCGAAAAGGATTAAAAATGCAGTTAAGGTAGTATCAAAAAAACTTAGCAACTGGTCGTTTCAAAAACTTGATATAATGGGTTTTCATCATACAAAACTTGAACAAGGAATTTTTTGAAACTCCCTAAGTGAAATAAAG